>CAZPPD010000669.1:0-3858 GCA_964588185.1 uncultured Alcaligenaceae bacterium
ACGGTTGCCCGATTCTCGCGTGGCGTTAACCAACCTCGCCGAAGAATAATTTCAACACAAACTGCGCTTCAAAGATCTTGCTTTTGAACGAGCCCCCAAGGATTCAGGGATTACCTTCAAAGTAAAGTTCTGGTCTTGGGATGGCAAACGGCTGTCTCCTCAACCAATCCTGAAAACACCTGCCGAAGCAGAACTCTTCTATGGAGTTCGGCATGCCCGCGAAGCGTTGGATTTAGATCCGCAGTATCAACCGGCACAAATTGTGTTCTTGAACCTGGCGTTGAGTCATACCTTTGGACCTCGCCGACACCTTTTCCTCCACCACCCGGTTCGGGAAAGTCCGCAAGAACTGAAAGATATTTTCTTTGCCATGGAGAATTTGCTGGGACCGTTGGATAGCGATTTACTTCTGGCGACACTGGAACGGGCTTTGGATGATCGCAATACCGCCGTGATTCTGCCATTGGTTCGAATCCTGGGCAAGCGGGGAGAACAAAAAGCCCGTTTGGTAACGGGGAAAGCCAAAGGTTTAATTCGGGCTCTGTTCTATCCCAATCGGCGAGTTCAGATTGAGGCCATTCGATCCCTCATCAGTCTCAAGGAAAAGCAGTCGCCCATTGTGACTCACCGCATTGTGCAGTTGTTAAGCCGGTTCGCAAATTCCAAGGGAATCCCCAAAGCCTTAGTGGTTCGAGTTCCGGAAGGGGAAGCCCTGGAATACCGTAAGAACCTAAAGGCGGCAGGTTATGAGGCGGTTTTGGCTCCGGATCAGAAAGCTGCCTTGGAAGCCTTACATGAATCCGCGGATTATGATGTGATTCTGTTGCATCCTTCTTTTCCAATCACGGAATTGTCGTTCCTACTGGGTCAGATTCGTTCCGATGCCGATGGCGGATTACTTCCCATCATGGTGTTTGCTCCCAGTGATCGCCAAGCCGGATTGCAATTCTTGACCTCTCGCTATCGGAATGTCTTTGTCAAACTGGAAGCAGTCGCTCTTCTTCCCAAGGAATTACAAGCGGAAATTCATGAAGCAATTGCGTTTTCCAAAATCCCCAATTCTGTTACCCGCATGCCCGACCGCCATCGGGGTTGGATTGATGAGATGGTACTGAGGAATCCCGGCATGGGGATTACCAAACCCGAACGCATTGCCTTTGCACCCGAGGCAGTCAATGTCCTTTGGCGGATGGCAACCGGCGATCTTAGCGGTTACAATGTCTCGCCGGCTCGAGATGCCATGTTGGAAATTCTTTCCAGCGACAATCAAATGGCATTTGAAGCGCTGGAGGTCTTGGGAACCTTTGGCGATCAAAAGACTCAGCGGTTTTTGGTTCGTGTGGTTTTGGATTCTGCCCGAGATGCTCAGATTCGTGCCCAAGCGGCGAGTGTGTTGAACAAGCACATCCGCAAGAATGGTTTGGTCTTGAGTGCCTTTCAGATAGATGATTTACGAGTGCTGTTGGAAGATCCTAAAACCGACAAGGATCTGAGGAGTAAATTGGCCTTGGTGGCAGGCCAATTCCCGGGAGCGGATCTTCTAAGTGGTCAACGTCTGCGGGATTTCCGCCTTACTCCGGTACGACCGGCAGTCCCGCCAAAAGAAGCACCGAAAAAATAACCTATTGTTCTGGCATAGGGAAAAGTTGAAATTTGACGGCGAAGTCGTTGATTAAAGGCTTCGCCGTAAAAAATGTTCTGAAATTATACGGACGACTATTCGAAGCTAATCTCACTTTTAGTGTGACAGAACTCAAGTTATCGATTCATGTGGGCAATCCGCAACGCAGTAACATGCTCACAAGGTCCTTGCGTCATCTTATATTTTTTGTAATGCCTGCAGGTGCATTCCGCCTCAATAATCTGGCCTTCGTGATTGACATGAAGCATGGGCCGTGCCCTTTTGCCATCTTTTCCCTTTGCACTGCCGGTTAGCTTAAATCCTGTGGATACCGGCCGCCGCGAGGTAATCATAACGTGCCCTTGAGTTGCCATTTGCTGGGCACTTTTCTGCGCCGGGGAACTTGAAGGCACGGTCTTGATGGCTTTCTCAGCTTCTTTCTTCGTAAATGGCTCGGCAAATAATTCTCGATGGCGATACACCGTGCCTCCCAGATCATACATGGCCCGGCCAACCTGACAGAGGTGCGATAAGGCACTGCGGGTCTTTTCAATGGTCAAGCCGGTCTCGTTGGCCAAGGTTCCTTCGGTTGCCAGATAAAAGGATTTCAAGGCATTGTAGGTCAGAGTAATCTCTTCCTCATTCACCTCCGCTTCCCGCGTAAGCAGATCGAATTTGGCTTTGCCACCGGTCCAATCATTGTCGGTCCAGCCGGACAGGGCCAAGGTAAATGTGATAGGACCAAGGTCCATCACGTAGATTGTCGGCAGCCCGTATCCGGCCAAGTAGACATCGATCCGTCGACAAGCTGGCAACAGCCGGGCAACTGATTGCAATCGGTCCCGCCCCCAAGTCCGAATGCTGGTCGGTTTATTTCCCTGGTAGAGAGCACCCGGTGTCATCTCCAGCGAAAAAGGCCTGCCGCCATCCAGGGGACAGGCGGCAGTCAGCTCGATGGGAAATTCCCATGGTTCCAGGATAGCTCGAACCGGTTGACCGGGGACTAATTCATAGCGGAGGGCCCGAGGGGATTTTTTGGTTTTGTGGCGGCGAAGGTAGCGGCAGATATTAAACAAATCGACCGGTGCCATATGGAATTGGGTTAATCCCAAAGTCATCGTGCTGTGGACTTGGAGAAACCCAAGGATCCAGCTTTCCGGCAGGTCAACTTTTTTGCGCTGAGTACTCTGGGCAGCGGAGGCGACTGCCAAGCCATCCTGTGAAATATCAAATTGGGTTTGCCGATAGGAACGCAACTTTTCCATCTCCGCATGGAGGCCTTTGCCGAAATCAATGTTAGTCGTCCCGCACTCAAATTCTTCGACATTGTTGAACAGCTCGTACTTGGCCGCCAAGCGCACATAGGTGCTCTCATCTCGCGAGAAGGCTTCGAAAGATATTTCGTCCGGATGAATGGTGATGACCGGGTCGAATAAACATTTCTGCTCGTAGGTTTTTTCGTAGAGGTAATTGAAATACGAATCGCGAGCATGATGGTAAGGATGACGGCGTTTTTCCTGAGCCGCTTTAAGTTCATCCAAACGGTTTTCCAACTCCTCCATCCGTGCTCGGGCTTTCTTATTGCGGATGCCGAGGCCGGCGAGAAACTTTCGGTCCTGTTCCGCTAACCAAGCCTGAAAAGCCAAGCGATCCTTTGGCCGGTATTTGTAATCGCTTACCACAACCTGATACAAGGCTGCTAAAGCTTCGCGAAAGATCAACGGTTCGGCCAGGTTTCCGCGAAAAAAGGTTGGATCGCGTTTTTGGTTGGCTGCAAAGAGGACATGCGCATCCCGGAGACCATTGACAATGGCACTTCGGCCCCGGTAAAGCATTTGTACCATCATGCCAAAACTCCCGGGACGATCTCCACTGTGGTTGGCAACTCCGGATAGGCCAGTTTAATGCGGACCAAAGCTTCCAATGCCGGTTCGAAATCTCCCCGCGTTTGGTTGCGAACAATGTCGCCGAGGATGGCCGCGGCAACCTCGGCTTGCTCCTGATCTTCTAAGCCTCGTTTTCCCATAAATTCAATGACCTGGTCTTTGACTCGCCGGACCGGCCACAAGTCGAATAAAGTGGCCCGGCAAAACTGTTTTAGTTTTACCAAGGATTGTGCATTTTTAGGGAGGTAATCAACGGCTAGTTGCAAGGCGAAATCCCGCATGTTGGGATGAGGGTGTTCTGCTAGTCGCCGGACCAATTCATCACCCGGAAGATTATGGAGATATTTAGCC
>CAZPPD010000670.1:0-3855 GCA_964588185.1 uncultured Alcaligenaceae bacterium
GTTGGATACCATCCACCAACTCAAAGCTCTATTGTCCGATATTGCCGATGGCTTTGTAGCCTTTCCTGTGCTCTTCGTTACGGGCGATGAATTCTTCGAGATTGTAACCTGGGCTCAGCTGGGTATCCATAACAAGCCCATCGGCATCCTAAACGTGAGGGATTACTTTGGTCCGATGCTCCAGTGGATCAATCAAATGGTCGGAGAAGGATTTGTGCGGTCGAGCCACCGGGAATTGATTCTTGTCTCGGATGAACCGAACGAGTTAATTGGAAAACTTCTCAGGCGGGAGCCGGACGAACCCGAAATGAAATGGAAAACCATCTAATTTGGTAGCTGAATTTGCCAAAATTCGGTTGCCTAAGACCACTTGAATTCTTGCGAATTCAGCTACCGGAATCGCAGATTATTGGCGAATTACAATTTCGTATGAATTTCGATCCTCGGGAACAAACTCCTGGTTCCTGCCTGCGGATCCAATCTGCCAGGAAAATTCGCGTGGCAGGTCGATTGTGAGAGATCGATTTTTTTCCAAGTCATAAGTGCGACCGCCGACCTTGAGGACAACATCTCGATTGCTGATATTCCAGAATCCAACCTGACAAGTATTATTTTCAGCACTTATCTCATTCAACTTGGTTTGTTGGTAGAAGGATGCCGATTCACGAATCTTTGGCGCTTTTTTCGATGGCGGTTCCACGGTTTGTTTCCGAGAAGGGGCCTGGGTAGGTTGCGAATAGATCTTGGTGCTGGGCGAGGAAACTACGGAGACCGGAACCTCCGTCTCGCAAGCTACCGGGGTATAATAAACCGTGCTGGGCACATAATAAGAAACGGTTGGAGTGTAATAGGTGGGATAATAATAAGCGGAAGAATAGTAGTAAGAAGGATAGTAGAAAGAGGAGTAGGTCGGATAATAGTACGATGAATAATAAGCCGGGTAATAGTACGACGAGTAGTAGGCTGGATAATAGTAAGACGAATAGTACGCCGGATAATAATACGACGAGTAATACGAGGACCGGAACAGCCCAAAGCCAAGTGCGTTTACTTGGTTGGTTCCAAGAAGAAGTAACCCGACGATAAGGATGTTGCGGAACAAGATTTTCATGGCATTTCCTTTAACAACGTTTTCCGAATATTCCGGTTGTGGAAGTCCGAAACGCAAATCTCGATAGCTGGGTATGTAATTTAGAATACAGAATAAACAAAAAGTTGGTAATAAGGGATAATTTTTCAGGATTTTTCTATGATCCGATTTGGACTTTTTGCAGCAGTAGTGTGGATTGCAATGAATGCTTCACCAATCTGCCCAACTCGTTTGCAAGCGAATGACAAACGCTATGAGATGGGACAACACCTCAAACAATTCGAGGCAGCCTGGGAAAAATACCAATCACCAGAAGGGCGGAAGCGAGCGGTTTTTCCACTTCTTCGCACTATCCCCTTTTTCTTTGCAACCCAATGGGGCAAAGGAGCCAGGCAACTTGACAAAGCCCGATATGCGTTGAAATCGTCCAAAGCTCCCCCAGAGAAGGTCCGCTGGGCAGATTCCCTTTGGCTCCAATTTACATCGCGGTTCTGGGATACTACTCCGGGTCAGATACCCTTCACTTTAGAGCCCTTTTACAAAACCACTGCTGGAATGCCTGATAATCCGGTCCTCCAAGTAGGAATCCGTTCCAAAGGTGGAGAGGGGTTGCATCCCGGCCGGGAATTTAAGATTCCAGATCAAACATTGAAAGGGTCTCTAGAGGTGAAAAAGTTGCCGCCGGGTGATCATGTGGCAGTTATTGAAATCTATGCTGGGAAAAAACTGCTAAACCAAAAGAAGCAACTTTTCTCCGTTGCCAAGGATCTGAATCAAAGAATCAAGGATTTACAGAGCGAATCGAACCGCTTTCAAAAGGAAAAACTATCCACGGATTCGGCAACTCTCGAACTTCTAACTTCCATTGTGGTGGAACTATCCAAAGGCTCCACCTTTGAAACGGATTACCCTGCATCCCGATTGTTAAAACAAGCCGAGAGGCTGGCAGAACACCTTGATGCAAAAAAGAAATATTTTGGGCCAACAAAAACCGGTGAGTATTGGCTGCAGTTGGCAACCTCCAAAGGTTTGCAAGTTGTCCGCACTTGGATTCCGCCTCAGGCAAAGTTGAAAAAACCGTTGCCTTTGGTGGTGGCCCTTCATGGAGCCGGGGGAAGTGAAAACCTCTTTTTCGATGCCTACGGTTCCGGCGAGATTGTCCGGCAATGCAAACAACGGGGATGGATTTTGGTGGCTCCGCGCAGTCCGCCAATTTCCTTCACCAGCCCGGTAAAGGCAATCGTGGATGAAATGGCTCGATTATACCCGGTGGATCGAGATCATATATTTTTGGTCGGCCATTCCATGGGGGCAGCTCAGGCAATCTCCGCAGCTCAACAAAACCCCGGCTATATTTCCGGACTCGCTGCTTTGGGCGGAAGCGGAAAAATTCGCTCGCCCAAAAAGATCCAAAGCATTCCATTTTTTGTGGGGGTCGGCAAAAGAGATTTTGCTCTCGAAGGAGCCCGAAGGTTGGTGGCAAATCTTAAACGCAGTGATGTGAAAACGCTAGTGCATCGGGAATACGAACACGTTGAACACATTATGGTGGTCCCTGAGGCACTTCCGGAGGTTTTTCGGTTTTTTGACAAGATGGCCGAGGATCAGAACTGAGGATTTAAACGGGAACAGATGTCTTACAAATGTCTTACAAACCTGACTGCTGTTCTGGAAGTTTTCTGAACCCAGGGCGGCGCTCACCCGCTAAACGCCGCTCCGCTCTGCCCTGGGCTGATTTTGTTGAAGACCTCATAGGCCAAATGGTGCAACTTTCAATCCCCCCTAGTTAGGCACTTTCCGGGGCGGGTTGGATGGTGTTTTTTCAACAGTTATCTCTTCGGATTCTTCCATAAGACATGGAAATCGTTGGCGAAACGACAATCTGAGGAAAAAACAAATCGTTTGAGAATAAGAACACTTCTTTTTTACTTTTCTTCTTTCGCCCCTTCTTCTTTCCCTTTACTCCCGGTTTGTAGTTAGCATTTTTCTTCGGAATAGCCGCCCCGATCTCTTTGTGCCAAGTATGAAGCTTGCCAAGCAGTTCCTTGGTTTTATTCGGGTACTTCTTGGACAGCTCATTTTGCTCGCCTAAATCTTTCTCCAGATTGTAGAGCTCCACTTTTTCATCGTGAAAAAACTCGATCAGCTTCCAGTTGCCATCGCGAATGGCTCCGCCGGGTTTCCAGGTGGACCCATGGTAGTGAGGGTAGTGCCAATAGAGAGTCTGTCGGGTAAGGCTTTTTTGTCCCTTTAACAATGGCACCAAACTTATTCCATCCACATGCTGCTTGGGCATCGCTTTTAAACCGGTAAGTTGCAGAATGGTGGGATAAAAATCCATGCTGATTACCGGGAAGGAACTCTCACTGCCGGGTTGAGTTGTTCCCGGGGCTCGGATAATCAACGGAACGCGAACACCGCCCTCATAAAGCCAGCCTTTTCCTGCCCTTAACGGTAAAACACATGTGGGGCCATATCTTCTCGTGGTGGACAACCCGCCGTTGTCGGAATAGAAAAAAATGATGGTGTTGTCGTCCAATTGCAACTGTTTCAGGGTGTCCAAAATGGTTCCGACGCTGTCATCCACTGCCGCCACCATGGAAGCGTAAGCCGGGTTATCCTGACGCAAGCGGGTATTCCCGTCATGCTCTTTTCGTGTAGGGGTTTTGCCTTCGAAAAGTTTCTTGGCCCTTTCCGCAAAGTGGTCCATGCGTTTCTTATACGGGGTGATGGGGGTGTGCACGTTGTAGTAGGAAAGGTAGAGC
>CAZPPD010000671.1:0-3833 GCA_964588185.1 uncultured Alcaligenaceae bacterium
GAAGTAAGAGCGCGGGCGAGTACCTGAGCAGCTGAACAATCGGGGTGGGCCGCAGCCGGGATATGGTAAGCCACACCAACAACAGCAATGCTGCCAACGCGGCGAAGGATGACAACGCGCTCACCATCTTGAGCCGGTTCCTCGGTGTAGGTGTTGGAAAGCTTTCGTTTTGGCTTCGGCAGAGCCCCAAAATACTTAGCCACGTATTGGTGCGCTTTTTTCTCGTCAAACTTTCCGGCGATTACCAGCAGGACATTGTCCGGTTGATAATACTTGCGGTAGAAGGCTTGCAAATTTTCGATGGGGACGCGTTCAATATCACTGCGGTTGCCGATGGTGGATTTGCCGTAGTTATGCCATTCAAATGCCGTGGCCATGATCCTTTGCCGCAGGATGTAGATCGGGTTATTTTCGCCCCGTTCAAATTCATTGCGGACGACAGTCATTTCCTTGGCCAGATCCTCACGGCGAATGAAGCTGTTGACCAGCCGGTCAGCTTCAAACTTGATCCCAAATTCCAGGTTCTCATCCGTTGCCGGCATGGTTTCATAATAATTTGTGCGGTCGACCCAAGTGGTCCCATTTGCCGAGGCTCCGGCACCATGCTCTTGCAATGCCTTGTCGGTGTCCGGATAGAGCTTGGAGCCCTTGAAGACCATATGCTCCAGCAAGTGGGCCATCCCGGTTTCCCCATAGCCTTCATGGCGGGAACCGACGAAAACCGTGAGATTTATGGTGACGGTGGAAGAAGAAGGGTCCGGGAAAAGTAGGTAGCGGAAGCCGTTGTTCTCCAGACGATATTCCGTAATGCCTTCGACCTCTGCAATCTTTTTGGCTTTCTTGGGTGCCTGGTCAGCCTGAGTGGATGTGGCGAACATCGCCATAATCAGGACGGCTAAAACCAGCCGCCGGGGGATACAATTCTGTCTCATTTTTTGGACCTCGGAAACCGATAAGGATCAAAAAAGCGTGTCTTCCTGATTTTTGCATTGTAGTGCGCCGGTTACAGAGAACACAGGCAAATTAGAAGTGTTCTGGAAAAGGGCGTTTGGCTCCAGCGTTCTCGAAATGGTTGACCTTGACGGAGATTTGGATTTCGGAATATTGTCTCCGCCGTTCAGAGGACCGTTGGTTCCCAAGTACGCTTTCCGAAGCGTCAGGAGCGACAAAACATGACCAATAAACAATTGCTTCTCAGTATCTTCCTGATAGGGTCCTGCGGATGCAGCCACATGAGCCATACGGATACCGGTGTTCTTGGCGGCGGTGCGCTGGGAGCAGGAACCGGTGCCATTGTTGGTAATGCTCTTGGGAATACCGCGGCTGGAGCGGCTGTCGGTGGAATTGTTGGAGCGATTGGCGGCGGATTGACCGGCAGTGCCATAGATCGGGCGGAAAAACGTGCCGAAATGCGAGCCATTCAACAGGTTTCCGCCCAAGAAGCTGCCCGGCGACCCACTTTAACCATCCAGGATGTGGTTTCCTTGGTTCAGAGCTATGTTTCCGACGACATCATCATTCGTCAGATCCGGGAGACGGGATCGAATTATGACCTTACGGCTCAAGATATTGCTTACCTGAAACAGATGGGAGTTAGTGATCGGGTGGTCATGGAAATGCAGACCCGAAGAGGACCGGTATATCAACCGGTCGTTGCACCGGTTCGCCGGGAGGTGATCATTCATCACCATGAACCTCCGCCCCCTCCGGTCCGGATTGGGTTGGGCTTTGGGTATCATCATCACCGGCATCGGCGGTGCAGGTGGTAGGGAATGTCCCTTTAATTTTTTTGGATAAGCATCACCCGGTAGCCATCCAAATCTCTAATAATTGCAGTTTTGCCCCATTGGTTTTCTTCGGTTGGCCGGACTACAGATCCACATTCTCAACAGCCAATTTTGTTGCTTGATTGACATTCTGAACGTTAATTCCAAAGAGAGTGGATGTATTGGGTAAACCTTGATTTTCTTTTCGCGGGTAAATTTCAAATAAACATTCTCCCTCTACCGTTGCATAGTGTTCTCCACAAGGTGGATGAGAGTGCTTTTCAAATTTCATTCCTAACTTTGAGTAAAAGGTAGCTGCTTGGTCAATATCTTTGAACCAAATGACGACTAATCCAATTCCTGGTTTGTTTGATTTTAGACTCATTGAATCTAATTCACTTTGCCCTTTGATTTGGGTAGCCCCCACCGGAGGTGCAGGTGGTAGAAATAATAACGGTCCGATCTACTCCTGTATCAATCAGCATTTCCAAAGAGACAGGGGAACCATATCTCGATCCTTTCTGCAAACGCAAAAAAGGCCATCAAGAAAGTGATTGAGGAGCAAGCCAAGGATTTAGAAAAAAAGGAGTCATATAAAAATGGGCAGAAAACGTTAGTATTCCCTCACTTCGCCATTTCCAAAGCTTTCTCCAACAATCCATTCATTCGACGAAGAATTTGCGCATTCCCTTCCACTCTAGCTAGGTTCGTATACTCCATCGGATCCTTTTGGTAATCGTAAAGCTCAATTCCATACTTTCCGCCGCCCCATTCGGTGTAGCGGTAGCGATCGGTGCGGATGGTGTAGCCTTTGATTCGTTTCTTGCGGAGTTCCTTGTGCATGGCTCCGGCCCGACTCCAGGCGACGGTTAGCGCCGCGTCCTTTCCTTTGTGGTTCGGATTCTTGAGTACAGGCACCAGGCTGGTTCCCTTGACGTGTTTCGGAATCGGTAAGCCGCTAAGGTCCGCCAAGGTTGGATACAGGTCCACAAGTTCCGTTACTGCTCGAGTGCTGCGTCCTTTCACGGGAATGCACGGGTCCACAATAATGAGCGGAACCCGAGCGGATCCTTCGAACAGGTCGCCCTTTTGCCACAGACCTTGGTGGCCAAGGTGGTAGCCGTGGTCGGAAACAAACACAATGATGGTGTTATCCCGCAAACCAAGCCGATCCAACGCATCCAAAAGGCGTCCCACTTGGGCGTCCATGAAGGAAGTGGAAGCATAATAGGCTTGGATGATTTCCTTGCGCTTGGCCACCGAGAGTTCTCGTTGCTTGGGCCGGTCGGCGAGTGCAGCCACCGGAATGTCATCCCGGTCGCCTTTCTTTTCCATCACCGGGTGGATTTTCTCGAGGGGATACCAATCAAAATACTTTGTCGGAGCCACATAGGGTGTATGCGGCCTGTAAAAGCCTACAGCCAGGAAAAAGGGCTTGCCGGTTTTCTTGGGATGGTTCTTCTCCATTAACTCGATCGCGGCTAACGCTCCTTTGCCATCAGTGTGGTCCTCATCCTTGCTGTCAATTTTCAACCAACTAAGTGTTCCTCCATATTGACCTTTTCTTAGCGTGTGGACCTTCTCCAATTCGGTTCGATCGATACCAATCGGATTGACAACCTTATCCCAGGATTTTGGATCGTCTTTGCCGGAAGTCCCAATTTGCAAAGGAACGCCGTAGTGGTAAATCTTGCCGACGCGGGCCACAAAGTAGCCGTGATTGCGGAAGAGTTGGGGCAGGGTAATCAAGTCCGGCCAACGGTTGCGGAAGTTGCCGCCATTGGAAAGCACACCCGTTTGGTCCGGATACAAGCTGGTCATAAAGGAGGAGCGACTGGGATTGCAGACCGGGTATTGGCAATAAGCCAAATCGAAACGAACTCCGCGTTTGGCCAAGCTGTCGATGTGAGGGGATTTCACCAATGGGTGGCCGTAGCAACCGAGGTCATTGTTTAAGTCGTCGACCGCAATGAACAAGACATTCGGCCGGGTCTTCTTGGTTTTCTCTCCAGCTTTGATGGTAAAGGGAATGGTTAGTAAGAAAACTAGGACGCAAAGCCAAATCCT
>CAZPPD010000672.1:0-3825 GCA_964588185.1 uncultured Alcaligenaceae bacterium
AAAGTGATCAAAACCGGGAGTGGGATGGTCACACTCAACAGCAGTAACCCGTATGAAGGGGAAACGGAATTCCTGAATGGGATGCTAGTTATTAATGACCCCAATGCCTTGGGAGATAGCGGTAGCGGAACTGTGGTGAAGGATGGCGGCTCATTAGGCCTTACCGGCAACATCAACCTTAATTCCGAAGCTCTCACCATCGATGGGGCGGAAGCTATTGTTAATATTTCCGACAGCAACACCATCACCGCGAATACCATTGACGCAGAAGAAATCGAAACAGGAGAAGCCGGAATCAATTCACTCTCCGGTTTACTGACGATCAATGCCGATATTGATCTGAAATTCTCAAAGTTAACTGTCAATGGTGATGGTGATACAACAATCAATGGCAACATTTTTGGCTTTGGTACGGAAGCTCCTGCCTTGGCAGAGTTAGTTGACGGATTGCCGGCCGAAGAAAATCAATTGTTCCATTTTGGCTACCACATCAACAATGATGGTGCGGCCATGGACCTCAACAATAATGGCGGCCTGATGGGGGGTGGGGATCCCCGAGATGCCTTCCCGGGACAGTACCAAGGAGTAGGACTGCTTACTTCCGGCCCGGGTGACCGGGGTCTGGATTTTAATGGAGACGGAGATTACACGTCAGTTCCTGTAATTGAAGGCCCGGGACCGAATGTGATCAATCAAAACGACAATTATAGCAACTTGTTCCTCGGTGTTCTCACCGTCGACCTCGCGAATGAAGGGGATTGGCAATTTGTTGTCGATGTGGATGATGATCCAGGAGGTATTTGGATCGACTTAAACCAAAATGGTGTTTTCGAATCCACCCAATCTGGACTTGGTTCTGATCGTGGCGAACAATTGGTTTGGAATCAGGAAAATTCGGTTAAGACTGTAAATCTCACTGCTGGAGATTACATTGTCGCCTTTACCCATCGCGAAGGTGGCGGTGGGTCAGAGATCGATATTGATTTCAAGTCGCCTACCATGGCCGGCCTAACAACCGTTAACCCTGCAGATCCTGCACAGGATGGTCTTTGGAGCACCAAGATTTTGGGTTCCTTCGAGGCGGACAATTCCCTGATGAAGATGGGGAATGGGACTCTGCAGCTAACTGCCGACAACTCCTACAACGGCGAAACCATTGTCATGGGGGGAACCTTGGACGTTGACGGCGAGATTGGCGGACCTCAGGACCTCGTTAGTTACCAGGGGGACTTCCAAGCCGATGAATTTCCGTTCGGTTGGGAATACCTCTGGAACGCCACCGGTAGTTTAGATGGCCAAGCGGAAACAACTTCTCTTCCGGGAGTAAATGGTGGAGTTACGGCCTTTAATGCCATTGCCCATTACGGCTTCCATGCAAATAACGACTCCGTTTTCATGAATCTCAATAATAATGGGGGCATGTTTAACGGGGGAGATCCCCTTTCCTTCCAGAATTTCAATGCTGCTGTTCTTCTTACAAACGGTCCCGGTGGCCGCGGTCTCGATTTTGACAATGACGCCGATTTCCAAAATTCCGGAGCCATTGGGGGTAGCCAGGACGACAATTATAGCAACCTTTTCGTGACCACACTCACCGTTCCCGTAGGGATGGAAGGAACTTGGACATTTACTGTGGATGTGGACGATGATCCAGGAGGTATCTGGCTTGACCTCAACCAAAATGGTATTTTCGAATCGATAGTTCCCATCCTCGCTTCCGACAATGGAGAACAATTAGTATGGAACCAAGAGAACGCCGCCAAATCGGTTGAACTGGAAGCCGGGGATTACTTGATGGCTTTCACCCACCGGGAAGGGGGTGGTGGATCCCAAATCGACATCGATTTCAGCAGTCCCACGATTAGTAATCAAACGATTAATCCTAGTGACCCTGCGCAAGCCGACCTTTGGAGTACGGCTTCTTTTATCCCTGCATCGATTGAGCCATTGGAGTTTGAGGCAGCCAATAATCGCTACGAAACCCAAGCAAACGGAAGTTTTCCGGATGCCGAGACGGGTGCTTTCATGAACCTCACTCCGACCGGGGGACATCCCGGCCGTTCCCAAGGACAGAACGGAAGCCAATTTGACCGCTTTGTAATTGCAACTTACGAAATTGGCATCGATGGCCTTTATTCCTTGACGAATACCTTCCTTGACCCTCTTACGGCACAGGGCGAAGGCAATCAGGTCAAGGTGCTCGTTGAGTCCGGCGGAATTCTCACCGAAATCAACGACGTTCAAGGGGATAATTCCCAATTTACCTTTGACACCGACCTCGGCTTCCTCCAAGTCGGCGACAAAATATGGGTTGCTTCCGGTCCGAATGGGAGCGGCGGGGGAAATGCTGACGGCAATGACAACTTTGAATGGGACTTTACCATTACCCGGGCTACTAGTGGGGTTTTGATCAAGGATGGTGGTACCTTGTCAGGAAACGGGACAGTTTTAGGCCCAGTAGTTGGTGAAGCGGGCTCCAATCTTTTTGCAGATGGACCCGGAACGCTAACGATTGGCGATGGAACGGACAATGGCTTCACGACCCAAGGCATGACACAAGTCGATTTTTCCGCAACGTTGAATATTAACGATACGAACCAAGTTGAGCTCGGCCAAAATAATATCATCAATGGTGTAATGAATGTAGTTGGAGGTGAAGTCGAACTTAGTGCAAGCGACAATCTCTCCGGCACTGGAATAATCAATGCTGATGTCAATCAAACTGGGCCCCTTGTTTTCGATGGCGTAAAGAATAACGCCGATAATGCCATTGCCGTTAGGGATGTAGGGGATCTCGTGGCTGGTGTTAACTTTGGTCCGGCAGGTCAGGATGATCCTTCCAGTAATAATGGCGTTGATTTTGACCTGAAAAATTTCTTGACCGGAATGATTCCCGATGGTGTCACTGGGCCTCTCAATTACACCCTGAGCAGCGCTCAGAATATCGTTTTTGAAGACACCAGTACAATGGTGACTACTTTCATTCCAAACACCATCGCCCACTATGGCTTCCATATCAACAATGATGGGGTAGCCATGGACCTAAACAACAACGGCGGCATGCTGGGTGGCGGCGACCCAACTACCTTCTCAAACTTTAATAACATGGTTCAGCTCACCGCCGGACCTGGAAACCGAGGTCTCGACTTTGACAATGACGGTGATTTTCACGCTTCCGGAGCTATTGCCAGTAGCCAGAATGATAACTACAGCAACCTGTTTCTGACGACGCTTCGAGTTCCGGAGGAAATGGAAGGAGACTGGACCTTTACCGTCGACGTGGACGATGATCCGGGAGGCATCTGGATTGACCTCAACCAAAATGGTGTTTTCGAATCGATCGTTCCTACTCTCGCTTCGGACAACGGGGAACAACTAGTCTGGAACCAAGAGAACGCCACAAAATCGGTTGAACTCGAAGCAGGGGATTACTTGATGGCATTCACCCACCGGGAAGGTGGTGGTGGGTCCCAAATCGACATCGATTTCAGCAGCCCCACTATTAGTAATCGAACCATTGCACCTCTCGACCCTGCTCAAGACGGATTGTGGAACATTATTGAAGGAAGGGACGCCATCGATGATTTGTTCTTCTCCGAAGCGCGCGTTGACGATTTTTTTGCGTCGTTAAATCTTGCTGTCGATGGGCTCGATCCCACCAAGTCTTACCAGATTGAAGTTCTTCATGGGGATGCTCGGTTTGAAACGGAAGATGGAGATGGCACCTTCGACATTGAAATCGCAGGGGACGTTAGTGGCCAAACTACTACGATAGATGACTTCACCTTCGGCACCGGCATTGGTGGCAAAGCTACCGATCCGGAA
>CAZPPD010000673.1:0-3822 GCA_964588185.1 uncultured Alcaligenaceae bacterium
AATGATGTGAAATTTCATTTGGCCAGTTTTCGGCCACATTGAACAAATACTTTTCTCTGTGATTTTTCTCCTCAAGGATTCCTTGTTGGGAATAGCCAGTTTAGGCCTTGGAATAATAGTTGCACCGAGAAGGTAAAAAAGTGGTCCAAGATAAGCTCGTTTATTGGGAAGAAAAATAGCCTCAAATGAATCCTAAGTTTGTCGTTCGATTGCTGGTGCCGTTAATAATTGTTGGATTTATGCTTCTGATGGTTGGTGGAATAGCTGCCTGGTTTCTTCATAGCTTGCAAAAAAAAACCTCTCAACTTTTAGATCAGCATATAAACAGCCACCAGGCTTTGGAAAAATTCGACCTTTGTCTACGGGACATTCGCTTTGCTCTTTGCGAAATTTTGATTGAATCCGACGCATCTTATTTGGATGAAGCAAATCGTCTTTATGATTGTGGCCGACAATTTTTGGACCAGATGGAAAGTCGGCTGGAGCAATCGTCCTCGAAAAACAAAGTTCTTGATCTGAAATCGAGGTACCAACGTTTTGGGATGAAATTAAAAGAGCTAACGGAAACCATTGATATCACCGCAAATAAAACAAAAAAGCAGATTCGATTGCTGGTAAATAAGGATCTTCATAATGAATTGCGAGTACCAGGTGATGCACTCCTGGATGACATGGAATTGAGAGTAAAAAGCATTAGTGAACAGAATCGCAAAATTGCAGACCGTATGGCCTTAGTGCTTTTGTTGTTGGGAAGTTGTGGAGCATTGGCAGGATTGCTAACAGGAATAGGCTTGTCCAGGGGGATTCGTCGCTCGGTAACTCAACTAAGTATCCCAGTGCATGACGCTGCGGGCCAATTGAGCGAGGTGATTGGTCCGGTTACTATTCAAACTCCAACTGGCATCGAAGATCTCGAATCTGGTTTAAATATCCTTCGCCAATCCATTGCCACTTTGGTGGAACGTTTGCAACAAAGTGAAAAAGAGGTTCTTCGGGCAGAACAACTTGGGGCCATCGGCCAACTCGCCGCCGGACTCGCTCACGAACTCCGCAATCCTTTAATGGCAATCAAGGTGTTGGTCCAATCGGCCCAACTGAAGAAAGGTGAAAATCCAATGACCGATCAAGACCTTGCTTTGCTCGAAGAAGAGATTTCCCGAATGAATTCCCTTTTGCAAACTTTCCTCGATTTTGCCCGTCCCCAAGAGCCCATTTTGCAAAGTACAACATTGCAATCCCTCCTGGATCAACAAATCAACCTTATCACTCCGAAAGCCAATTTGCAGAAAGTGACGTTGAATCGAAAGTGGCCTTCAGCCCCAATAATAATCAATGCAGATGTCAATATGCTTCGACAGTTGTTTTTGAACCTATTTTTGAATGCTTTAGAAGCCATGCCTTTGGGTGGAACCCTTTCCATTGAAATCCCTGGGAATTTTTCTGCTGGGGAAGATTCCTCCCAGGTTACAGTTCGGGTGATCGATTCCGGTCCTGGTTTGCCTGATGATCTTAAGGAGCGTCTTTTCGAACCATTTGTTTGTAACTAAGAAACAGGAACTGGGATGGGGTTGGCGATCTGTCAAAGAATTGCCGAAACCCATGGTGGTACAATAACAGCAGAGAACAGTCCCACTAATGGTACCATTTTTACGGTTAGACTCTCATCCGGTTCGGAACCTACTTAGTTTGCCGTATATTTCATCTTGTTCGACGCTGCAAATTCTAGGTCGGAATCGGACAGAAATATAATTTTTAGTACCTACTCTTTGCATTACAACGGAAATTCAAATGGCCAAAATCCTAATAGTTGATGATGAAAAGGGAGTTCGCTATTCCTTGGAGAAAGGTTTACAGTCTTCCGATTTGGAAATTATCACTGCAGCGACGGGGCGACAAGGTCTGGAAGCTGTAGAGGAACATCAGCCTTCGGTAGTATTGTTGGATGTTCGATTACCGGATATGTCCGGGCTTGATGTATTTGATCGAATACGCGAACGAAATTCCCGCCTTCCAGTGATTGTCATGACCGCGTTTGCCCAGGCCAAAACCGCCATTGAAGCCATGAAAAGGGGGGCTTATGAATATCTTCTCAAGCCGGTGGATTTGCTGCAGCTTCGGGATACGATCGCCAAAGCTGTAGAATTGAGTCGCATGCGGCAAGTCCCCGCTCTCTTTGAAAACGAGACAAGTGACGGAGAAGCAGATTACATTGTCGGCCATTCTCCTGCAATGCAAGAAGTTTACAAAACGATTGGCAGGGTAGCTCATCAGGATGTCAATGTTCTCATATTGGGGGAAAGTGGTACCGGCAAAGAATTAGTTGCCAGAGCCCTTTACCAACATAGTCGGCGTTCCGACCAGCCTTTTCTTGCTCTCAACTGTGCCGCTCTTCCCGAAATGTTGATGGAAAGTGAATTATTCGGACACGAACGAGGGGCTTTCACCGGGGCCGACCGGCGGCGTATTGGGAAATTCGAGCAAGTAAGTGGCGGTACTTTGTTTCTTGACGAAATCGGAGATATGCCTTTGGCAATACAAGCTAAGGTCCTCCGCCTGCTCCAAGAACAAAGTTTTGAACGCCTGGGGGCAAACGAAACGATCCAAACGGACGTTCGGATCATCGCAGCAACAAATCAGGACCTCGCCAACCAGGTTTCCGCAGGCAAGTTTCGCCAAGATCTTTTTTATCGACTTAATGTCATCATCATTGAATTGCCCCCACTTCGACAGCGCAAGGAAGATATTCCCCTCTTAGCCAATCATTTTCTGGAGAGATTTTCTTCAGAAACAGGCAAGGAGGCTCTCTCAATTTCACCCGATTGCATGGAACTTTTTCAAAATTACCAATGGCCCGGAAATGTTCGTGAACTGCAAAGTACTATCAGATTTGCCCTTCTTCATTCCACTGGGGATTTTATCACTCAGGACAATTTACCATCCGCCCTTAACCTCAAGAAAATTCCTTCAACTACTCCTAAGACCAACATCGAAAGTTTTAAGGAACTGAGGGAGTATGTCACGGGCCTTTTGCAAAGCAATCAGACGGACATTTATAAAACCCTGGAGCGGAATATTGATCGAGTCGTATTTGAAGAAGTTCTAAACCATACTAAGGGCAGCCAAATTGAAGCCGCTCGCCTGCTGGGAGTCTCCAGGACTACTTTACGGAATAAGCTTCGCGAGCTTGGTTTAATGGTTGAAAAACAAGTGTCAGAATATGACCAACCTGGCTAGAAAATTTCTAAGTTACCCGGAAAACTCCTTACCCGCTCCCTTTCGGATCGATTTCCACGGTTCCTAAAAAAACGCAACTAATTTTTGTTTTAGTACTTAGAGTGATTTTCGGTCAATCTAAAATCCCAAGAATCAATTCTGGCATGGAGCGTGCATATTCTTTATTGAATTTCTTCAATTTGGACTGAATCCCTTTTGGAATTCGATATCGTACCTCACCAATGATTGAGCAAACAATATACACTCCAGGAGAATTCGATGAAATTGGAACCGGAGAAACAAAGCAAATGGAACCATGCCGGGGATTTTACCACTACCACCGAGCCTATCCTTGTTTCCGAAAAACCGATTTCTGGATCACCAGAAATCCAGTTTATGAAAGGCCAAACTCGTTGGAATGTTATTAATTTGGTGGTAGCCACCTTAGTGGCTCTTTGCTTAATTTTTGCGGCCTTAGTTTGGTGGATGTTACTCAGTGATTTCTCAATGGATAAAAATTTAATCTCATAAGGAGGAAGAAAAGGGGTCAGGACCGAATGGCACTGTCGCCTGTCAGCACCAGAGTTACGTCGTTGTCTTCTCAATGAT
>CAZPPD010000674.1:0-3819 GCA_964588185.1 uncultured Alcaligenaceae bacterium
GTGCAGAACTTGCCCGATTGAAGGCAAAACTTAGACTCCACATAATTACCGAAAAACGTTTTTCTCGTTTGTTCAAGTTGGATGCAGCGGCCGCCCAAGAAAAGGACGATGCTCGACTCAGCGAACAATCGCTTCAAGCAGCAGTTAACTCTGCCAAAGCGCGTCTGAGTGAATTACTAGCAGGAACCCGGCAAGAAAAAATTGAGGCGCAGGCAGCACTGGTTCGTCAAAAAATGGCTGAGATTGATTCTCTTGACATCGACATCAATGAGTCAAATCTATTGGCACCGTATGCGGGAGTTGTTGGAGTTCGTTTTGTTGACGAAGGTGAGTTTATCGCAGCGGGTACTCCTGTCATAGAGCTGATTGAAATGCCTTCTTTGAGGGTTCGAGTCGGCATGTCTGGATTAGCAGCCAAATCTCTATCAATCAGTCAAACTTTGGAAATAAAAGCCAGGGGAAGGGGATTTCAAACTACGGTGGCAGCTAAGCGGCCCGATCGCAATCCTACAACGCGGACGATTACGGTTTTGTTAGCCTTGAAGAACCAAAAAGGTTACTTAAAGGTCGGAGATTTAGCAACGGTGACCTTAGCTCGTTCCGTTGATAAAGAAGGTTTTTGGGTTCCATTACCCGGCTTAACGGAAGGTTCACGTGGCTTATGGTCTTGCTACATCGCAAAACCTTTAGAAATGACCTCAAGTGAAGAAGGTTCCCACTTGGTTGACATCAGACCGGTTGAGTTGCTTTACGAAGCGGACGATCGGGAATATGTGGTCGGTCCGCTAGAAGAAGGTGAACTACTCATATCTGATGGCCTTCATCGCCTGGTTCCTGAACAGAGAGTTGTACTCGCGAAGCAAGGAAACTCTTCGAAATGAGTACCTTATTTTATCGAAACCGACATCTACTAATCCTATCGATTGTGGTCTGCCTTGTTGGCGGTCTCTCAGCTTTATTCACCATCCCACGCCAAGAAGATCCCCGGATTGAAAATAGAAATCCATTAGTTGTCACAATCTTTCCAGGTGCCTCAGCACAACGTGTCGAAACCCTTGTTACCGAAAAAATAGAGGATTCACTCCAAGAAATCGAGGAAATCAAAAAGCTCGAGTCGAGGTCCCGTGCCAATGTATCTGTCATTGCCATTGAATTGAAAGAGGATATCGGTGAAGGAGAGAACAAAGAAATATTCTCGGAAATCCGCGACAAACTTTCCGAGGCTCAGCGTCAATTTCCAAAAGAAGCCTTCCCGCCTTTGTTTGACGATAAACGAGCTCCAGTAGCTTTTACTTTGATAGTAGGCCTTACTTGGACCCATAAATCCCAACCACGGTTAGGAATCCTCAAGCGATTAGGTAAAGAATTAGCGGACCGCCTTCGCAATGTGAAAGGTACTGAACTTGTCCGCCTATACGGGCAGCCTGAAGAGGAAATCACGGTTACTGTTCAGCCGGAGGAACTTGCGGATCTCAACTTGACACCAGCCAAAGTGGCTAAAAGGATTTTTGAAGCAGATGCCAAGACCCCGGCAGGAGTTTTTCGTGACGACCAATTGAGCTACCTGATTGAGGTTTCCGGAGAATTGGATTCTCTTGCCCGAATCCGTGCAGTTCCCTTAACCGATGGTCCAACGGAAACAGTAGTTCGCTTGGCCGAGGTAGCTGAACTCGACCGAAGCTGGCGCGACCCACCTACCGAGGTTGGCCTAACAGAGGGCCGGCGTACCATTTTTGTTGCAGCTCGCATGGCCCGTGGTCAAAAAGTCGATCGCTGGTCGACTGATGCCAAAGCTGTCGTCGACAAACTCAACTCTCGTTTAGGGGATGGAATTACTGTTGAAACTGTGTTTGACCAAAATCGCTATACCTCGGACCGCCTTGGAAATTTAGCGTCGAACCTACTAATGGGTGTAGGCGTGGTCATGGTGGTAATCTTATTTACTATGGGTTGGCGAGCATCTCTTGTAATTGGCTCCGCGATTCCGCTTGTCGCATCGCTAACAGTATTCGGATTGCTTCTTGTTGGCGGTGCATTGCACCAGATGGCTATTTTCGGAATGATTATTGCATTAGGTTTGTTGATCGATAATGGCATAGTTGTAGTCGATGAGGTTCGAAAATTACGCCAACAGGGAAAATCTTCAATTGAAGCAGTGCGCGGCACTGTTTCCCTCCTGTTCTTTCCACTCCTTGCTTCTACCATCACTACTGCTTTGGCATTCGCGCCTATGCCGCTTCTTCCCGGTAGCGCGGGTGATTTTGTCGGCATGATTGGCGGCAGTGTGATTATGGCTATCGTTGCTTCCTTCGCTGTATCAATGACTATTCTCGTATCCCTTGCTGCACTGTGGGGCGATTTTGGAAGATCGGCTTCCAAGGCTTCCTGGTGGCGGAGTGGGGTGAGTGTTCCTTGGCTGGCAAACAAATACAAAAATCTTTTAAGGTGGAGTTTAAAACGGCCAGTCTTGTCCATTCCACTTGCCTTTTCTCCTGCCTTGCTAGGTTTTTTGTTGTTTCCTTTTCTAGGAAGGCAATTTTTTCCTCCTGTAGATCGCAACATGTTTCATGTTCAGGTCTGGCTGCCGCGGGAGACTTCCATTGAACAGACCCGCCGGCAGGTAGAGGAAATCGAAGAGGCCATTCGGGAGCATCCAGAGATCAAACGAGTCGACTGGCTGATCGGCGGCAGCTTTCCTTCCGTTTACTATAACCTTGTTATGGATATGGACGACTCCCCTCATTACGCTCAGGGTATTTTGACCTCCCAAACCTCAGAACAAGTCAATCACTTGGTTCCTCAATTACAGAAAAACTTGGATGCTCTTTTTCCAGGTGCTCAAATACTTGTTCGCGAATTCGGTCAGGGACCACCGGTCCAAGCCGATGTCCAATTCCGCCTCTTTGGTCCGGACATTCCGACTTTACAACAACATGGAGAAAAAGTACGCCGAAAATTACAGTCCCATCCCGAGAGTTTACACACCATGGTAACTATGCCTCGAGGGGAACCAAAGCTTTGGTTGGAGGCAGATGAGGACAAAGCTCAGCTAACAGGATTTACCCTTCGCGATCTCGCCGGCCAGCTTCAGACAAATTTGGAAGGCATGACCGGAGGATCCGTTTTGGAGGGCCGGGAGGAGTTACCAGTTCGCATCCGTTATAACAATGCCAAAAGAGGTGACCTGGATGCGCTTGCCTCCACCAATTTTGTTTCGAACAGGAAAGGTTGGGTACCGCTTGAAACCCTTGGGCAAATCGGATATATACCAGCTTTAGCAGGTGTTTTCAATATCAATGGGAAGAGGTCCAATGTTGTTGAAGGATACACTCAGCATGACAGCCTGCCAATTGATGTCGCTTACGACGTCCTTAATGATCTGGAAAAAGGCAAATTCGAACTTCCTACCGGTTATCGCCTTGAACTTGGGGGTGAAGTTGAGGAGGATCAGGAAGCTGTCGGGAATCTCGCTACCTATGCACCCGTACTCATTGTTTTAATGATCTCCACCCTGATCCTTTCACTACAAAGCGTAAAGATGGCACTTTTGTTAGTGCTCGAAGCCATATTTTGTGTAGGTCTAGCACTACTTGCAACCTACACCTATGGTTTGCCCTTTAGCTTTAATACTATCCTAGGTACCTTGGGCCTCATTGGAGTTGGCATAAATGACAGTATTGTGATTCTTGCCGCGATCCGATCCAACCCGGACGCTCTTCGTGGCGAGCACAATGGAATCGTGAAGGAGGTGGTAGGAACAACACGGCATATCGTTTCTACCTCACTTACTACCACTGGCGGTTTCCTTCCTTTGCTACT
>CAZPPD010000675.1:0-3815 GCA_964588185.1 uncultured Alcaligenaceae bacterium
GAAAACTATTTTTTGCGAACTTTTCAAATTGTTAAAATTAAAACCCAAACTCATGCCCTCGGAAACAACCATTCATTTAAAATAGCGGCTGGAGTTAAGAAAACCCCTCCAACTGAGCCGGAACTTGATCCCCAGCAAGAAACACCCGAACTATATACCAATTCCCCTTCGGCAGTCACCGGAGAAACCTCCTCCACAGAAGGTCCTCTTCTAGAAGCAGACCTTGTACCATTGGACGAGAGTTCCCCAACAGGTTTTGAACCAAGAGTTCGGGCAACTCCTTATCTAGCATCCGGAGGAACTTTTGTATTTCCAAGTATCCATTGGCATTTATCCCGTTCACTTCGAGAAGATCCCGTCCAGCACTTTAAACGCAATCAAAATTACCCAACGGGATTACCAAACCTTGATAGGCTTTTGGCAGGTAGTCGCAGATCGATTATTTCCGGCTTCCCCAACATGCGAACGACAGCATTGGTCGGTATTCGCGGGTCGATGAAGAGCCACTTGGCTTATTCTTTTATGCTGAGTCATGCTCTCGGAACGGTCCCCCAAGATTCAAAACCAAAGAATATACTTCTTGTATCTCTACGGGATGATATGGGAGCAGCAAAGAATACACTCGGTAAATTGATTGAAGAACAAAACATTGGCGGCATGGGATCAAAATCTCAAGAGGTATTGGAAGGACTAATAAAAGCAGATCGAATTGAGATTCTTCATAATTGGCCAGGGTGCATCACTCCCAACGAATTCTTTCATCGTATCTTTGTCGCACTCGCCCGCAAGAGGGCCCAAAAATCTCTCAGGCCTGAGTTAAACCTGGAACAAGAAGATGGCGATAAGAAATTTCTTGATGAAATTCCGGATCGTGACACCTCTGAAATTGTGATTGTCAATGGACTGGATCATCTGGATGTAAAGTTTCCATTATGTTCTGAGGAGAAAGTATTCGTCCCTTCCCTCATCGCGCTATTTCGCTGCTTCAAAGTTTGTTCGGTAGTTATTTCTGCGGACGACAAAACCGGAAGGAGTGATATTAGACCACTTGCCGATCTTATTTTAGAATTTTCCGAAGCAAATCCAGATGATTGTCAGTTGGCAGGGATTGATCCTTCGAGTTGGCAACGAAGCAAGGTGACTGCCAAACGAGTTCCTGCCGGCCACATCGGGGGATTATGGGGAATCCTAAGTCGCGACCAGAATGGAACCATGAGGTTTTTCCCGGTCTTACCCGAGTAAGGCTAAAATTCCTCGGATCTACTTTCCTGAAGTGGCTACAAATCCCGGCGAGGCATTGAATTCCTGAACCAGTTTCCCATCTTTAACCTGCCACACCCGGATTTCTCCGTCCCAGCCACCCGCGGCGACTAGTTCTCCATTGGGGCTAATAGCCAGGGCGTAGACCCAATCTTCGAATCCCGAAAGCGTTCGTTTGCTCCTCAGGTTATCATCCCATAAACGAACGGTTCCGTCTGCACTACAAGTGGCCAAAAGGTGGTTATTTCCTTGGCGGTATTCCACCAGCTTAAAGATGGGTTTTGCATGACCGCCGCCGCTGCGAACTTGCTTGCCGAGTTTTTTGGATTTTACTTCGGTATTCCAGGACCGCAGGTTGCGATCTTCACCCGCGGAAATGCCGAGTTTGTGATTGGTGGACATAACCGCGCCGTAGACAATATTGGCATGGCCTTGGAAAGTAACCAGGGATTCTTTCTTCTGAAGATCCCAGACCTTGGCGGATTTATCCCGGCTTGCGGTTAATAAGTAGCGGCCATTCGGAGAAAAATTGACGCTTAAAACCCAATCGGCATGATTTTCAATTTTATGTTCCAGCTTGGCATTCCCAACTCCCTTTCCCAGGTCCCAAACGCGGACCAAGCGGTCGCATCCGGCAGCGACCAATTTCTTACCGTCATCGCTGACATCCAAGCTAAGCATGGAATCATTGGTTTGCACCAGTTCGGCTAAAAATACAGACTTATCGCTAACCCCGTCCATAAAAGCGATTCCATCCACCATTTTGCTTTTGCCGTTGAGGTCGTAAATGCGTACATCGCCTTCTTGACCCGGGCGTCCTCCGGCAACTGCCAACTTTCCGTCAGGAAGGAAATGCAGATCGTAGGCCCGTTCCGCCCGCGTGTGAATACGCTTTTTCAGTTTGCCCGATTTGATGTCCCAAACCAAAAGTTCATGGTAACCGCCGGTAACTAATTTTTTACTGTCCGGCGTGAAAACAACTGCGTTGATATTGGAGGGGAATTTATAAGCAACCGGCGGCTCCGGGGGTTGCCAGCGGATGCGAAGTTCGCGAAGGAGATCAGCCTTAGGAGTAATTCCCGAATCCAACTTGGCCCCTTGTTTGATCCAAGCGGCGATGATCTCCACTTTATCTTTGGCCAGCGGTCCGCCGGCATCCTAGGGCGGCATCATGGACAAATCCGTGGCGGTCAGCACATCCATAATATAGCTGGACCTTGGATTTCCCGGGACAACCGGATCATCATTGCGGCCACCTGTGCGAAATTTTTCGTAGGTGGTCATATCAAACTTGCCCTTTTTCTTTTTGGCGTCGTGGCAGCCAAAGCAATTTTCTTTCAAGATGGGTGCGACATCCTTGATAAAGCTTACAGCCTTATTATTTTGGGCCAAGGCTAAGGAAGGAACTCCAAATAAATACAAAAGAGCCAATGCTAAGCCAAAAAGTGGACACAACGCGCAAAATAAACTACGAGAACGGATCATACGGTAGGACTCCTCGGAAATTCATCAAAAGAAGGTGGGATGGTTCAGGGATTTTCCTTCAAGTGGGTATTATACTGCAATCAGAATCCTGTTAACGAGTGGAAAATCCTCTGCTAAACAATTTATATTTTGCATCCCTTTGTCTTGACCCAAAATAATGGGGCAAGAAATAATGAAAAGGATGGGGATCAATTTAATCCTTTGGAAACGGTTATGAACTTGGAAAAACCTCGTTTACGGCCTTTCTTAACTGTGGTTCCGGATCCAACAAATCCCGGATTTGTTTTCGTTTGGGATGATCTTGGATTGACGCCAACTCCTTATCGGTTTTCCCGCGAAGAGTATCTGTGGTTTCAAATGTTCGATGGGCAGCGGACAATACAATCGTTGCATCAAGAAGCGACTCGGCTTGGCGATGGGCAAATTGGTATCTCCTACTTGGAAACATTAGTCCAACGACTAGAAGAAGCCTTATTCTTGGATGGCCCTCGTTTCAGGCGGTTGGTGGAAAACCCTATTCGGGAACCGAGATGTATTGGTTGTTATCCGGGTAACCCGAGTGCCTTGCGCCGGACTTTGCATCGACTATTTACCGGTAGGAAGGGTCCGGGATTGCCTGCCAATAAATATCCCGATGGACGGCTGAAAGCAGCAATCATTCCACACATTGATTATCCCCGCGGGGGCACCACTTATGCTTGGGGCTTCAAAGAAGTAGCGGAACGTACCGATGCTTTGTTATTTGTAATAATTGGCACCTCCCATTACAGCCAAGAACGCTTCACCTTAACCCGCAAGCATTTCAAAACCCCTTTGGGAGTCGTCCAAACAGACCAAAACTACATCGATCGCCTGGAAAATCTTTATGGGCCCGGTTTATTTGCCGATGAATTAGTTGCCCATTTGCCGGAACATTCCATTGAGTTGGAAGTCGTCTTCCTTCAATATCTCTTCGAAAATCGCCAGCCGATTCGCATTGTTCCCTTGGTGGTCGGCTCTTTCCATGACGCTGTTCGCACCAATAAATCCCCACAGTTATTTTCAGCCGTTGGCCGAATGATTAAGGCTAT
>CAZPPD010000676.1:0-3814 GCA_964588185.1 uncultured Alcaligenaceae bacterium
AAGACGGCAGCTTTGCCGGAGAAGTCACCCCTACGCGTTTCCAGTTCCGATCTGAAAAATTGATATATCCGCTGAAGATCACCCAGCTCTCGGTTAAAGACAAAACCGAAGCCCTGTTTTATATTCAATCCCCTTACAAGGTCGATCTTCCTGGTAAACTGAGCTACCAACACACTTGGGTGCCGATGTTGCAAGCGGCCAGCGGTTGCACTCCGGGTGGTCTTCCGTTGGGATGCGATCAATGGTTAGCCGGAATAAAGGAGGACATCCCGGCAATCCTTCGTAAGAATCAACAATTAGGATTCCGCTTTGTCCCTGGACAACGGCCGCAACCAAACGCCAAAGGCCACATCCCTACTACGATGGAATGGTGCCGCAAGCTAACTAGGGAGGATCTTGCCATTTTGACTGGCAAAGCTCCATACTGTGATAAAGTTCCCAATGTGGATGAGGGCTTCACCCAAGCCGACATCAAAGATCCCAAGCGGCGAGAAGCGGTATTCAAAGTCATTCGCGAACGGCTTGCCAAGGCCCGCAAAGAACACCCCTTTGGTTACTTGGTTCGGGAAGCACCTGAAAAAGACATTGAAGATTTGCGTCATTTGGCCGGGCATTTACAGGCCGGGATGTTCATCATCAAGTTCCGCAAGATTTTCGCTCGCGATGAGATGAATGATGACTTGGTCATGGTCCCCGCTCGCAGGGGGGACACGGAAGACACATCGGAATACACCAGAACGTTACCGGTTTCTCCTCCGTGATCGTTGTGTAGTCCCGTTGAATTCTAGCGAATCACTCATTGGTAGCTGGATGCGCCAGAATCCAGCCGGATAGCATCGTGGTAGCAGCGGCTGTTTTCTTCCGAATCTAGCTATCAAATGAGTTCGCCATGCTAAGTGGTGTGGAATGCCCATCCTGAGGTAGGAATGGAAAATGAAGAAAACGTCCTTGCAAATCCAGCTGCCATTAACAAAGGAGCTGTTATGAATCGATTGTTGGCCATCGCAATCATCGCCGGACTTGGATTCACTTCCGCAGCTAATGCCGCTTGCTGTTATTTTTCAGCCAAAAACGCGGACATCTTACAGCCGGCGCAAAAAGTCTTTATCACCTGGGATCCGGTAAAGAAAATCGAGACCTTCACGGTACAACCCAAATTTGAGGGCAATGCCTTAGACTTCGGGATGGTAATTCCTTCTCCCAGCCAACCGAAACTCCATGAAATGCCCCGAGATTTCTTTAAACACCTGGCGATTTACACCATTCTCAAGAAGCCAACCTTCCCTCGGTCAAAACTATTGCCCTATCCTGTACGGCGTTTTTCTCGAGCCAGAAATGGCAAAGCGGGTCGAGAAGCAAAGTCAGACGCTGATTTTGAAGGTCCTCGAAAACCGGCCATCAAGGTCTTGGAAACCGGGGTGGTTGGCTCACTGGACTACAAAATCATCCAAGCAGGCCGCGCGGATGACCTATTCCGCTGGCTCAAGAAAAACAAATATCACTACTCCGGCGATGAGGCCACTTTAAACTTCTACATCCAAAAGAAGTGGCTGTTCACCGTCATGAAAATCGACACCATGCAGATGAAGAAAAATAAAGACGGCAGCTTTGCCGGTGAGGTCACCCCTACGCGTTTCCAGTTCTGCTCGGAAAAGCTAATTTATCCACTGAAGATCACGCAACTCTCAGTTAAAGATAAAACCGAAGCCCTATTTTATATTCAATCCCCTTACAAGGTCGATCTTCCTGGAAAACTGAGCTACCAACACACTTGGGTGCCGATGTTGCAAGCGGCAAGTGGGTGCACTCCCGGCGGACTTCCTCGAGGATGCGATCAATGGTTGGCGGGCATCAAGAATGACATCCCCGCCATTCTCCGCAAGAATCAACAATTAGGATTCCGCTTTGTCCCCGGACAACGGCCCCGGCCCAATGCCAAAGGCCATATTCCCACCACGATGGAATGGTGCCGCAAGCTGACCAAAGAGGATATCGCCATCCTGACCGGCAAAGCCCCATACTCCGATACTGTGCCAAATGTCGACGAGGGCTTCACCCGTGCGGATATCAAAGATTCCAAACGGCGACAGGCAGTGTTTAAAGTCATCCGCGAACGGCTTGCCAAAGCCCGTAAAGAGCGACCTTTTGGCTATATGGTTCGGGAAGCTCCTGCCAAAGATATTCGCGACCTGCGACATCTGGCGGGGCACTTGCAGGAGGGAATGTTCATCATTAAGTTCCGCAAGATATTCGCCCGAGATGAAATGAATGATGATTTGGTGATGGTGCCTGCTCGCAGAGGGGGTACGAAAGATACCTCGGAATACACTAGAACATTGCCTGTTTCTCCTCCCTGATTTGGGAGAAAGATGTGGATACCCACCCTTAGGTGGGCATTAAGATTAGCTAGGCTTTCAGGATCCAGCTTCAACAAAGGAGCTAATATGCACCGAATCCTCATTGTATTAACCTTCGCCGGCTGTCTCCTGTCGGCCCCTACTATTAACGCTGCTTGTTGCTATTTTTCCGCCAAAAACGCCGATATTTTGCAACCTGCTCAGAAAGTCTTTATAACCTGGGACCCTGTCAAGAAAATAGAAACCTTCACGGTGCAACCCAAGTTTGAAGGCAATGCCCTCGATTTCGGCATGGTGATACCTACCCCCGGCCAACCTAAACTTCACGAAATGCCCAGAGATTTCTTCAAGCACCTCGCGGTATACACGATTCTGAAGAAACCGACATTCCCTCAATCCAAATTACTAAACTACCCAAGACCTTCCGGGGGGTTTGCCGGCCGTGGTGGAACTTTACGACGATTCGCAGAAGATGCGAAAGAAGAACATCGTCAAATTCGGAAACCCGCGATCAAGGTGCTGGAAACCGGCGTGGTCGGTTCGCTCGACTACAAAATCATCCAAGCCGGCCGCGCCGATGACCTCTACCGCTGGCTCAAGAAAAACAAGTATTCCTATTCCGGCGATGAAGCTACCCTCAACTTCTACATCCAAAAGAAGTGGATCTTCACTGTCATGAAGATCGACACTATGCAGATGAAGAAAAACAAAGACGGCAGCTTCGCCGGTGAGGTCACTCCTACACGCTTTCAGTTCCATTCGGAAAAGCTGGTCTATCCACTGAAGATCACGCAGATCTCCGTCAAGGATAAAACCGAGGCGTTGTTTTATGTGCAATCGCCTTACAAGGTGGACTTGCCTGGGAAATTCAGCTACCAACACACGTGGGTGCCGATGTTGCAAGCCGCCAAAGGCTGTACTCCTGGTGGATTGCCGCTTGGCTGTGATCAGTGGTTGGCGGGAATCAAGAACGACATTCCGGCGATCCTTCGAAAGAACCAACAGCTAGGCTTCCGCTTTGTTCCCGGCCAGCGGCCTCAGCCTAATGCCAAAGGCCACATTCCTTCGACCATGGAATGGTGCCGCAAGCTAACCGAGGAAGACATCGCGATCTTGACGGGCAAGGCTCCTTACACCGACACGGTTCCGAATGTGGATGAAGGCTTTACCAAGGCCGACCTCAAGGATGCCGAACGCCGCCAGGCGATCTTCAAGATCATTCGAGAACGCCTGGCCAAAGCCCGGAAGGAACGCCCCTATGGCTATCTGGTGCGAGAAGCGCCGGAGGAAGACATCCGCGACCTGCGTCATCTGGCAGGGCACTTGCAGGAGGGCATGTTCATCATCAAGTTTCGCAAGATTTTTGCCCGCGATGAAATGAATGAAGACCTGGTGATGGTGCCGGCACGAAGAGGGGATACGAAGGACACCTCCGAATATACGCAGACATTGCCTGT
>CAZPPD010000677.1:0-3804 GCA_964588185.1 uncultured Alcaligenaceae bacterium
GCTGAGATAGAAAACGGAGGGAACGCAAATAAACCAACGCCGCCTGTTGTTCCCGGCATAGGGCTATCCACAGTGATTGGGTCCCCCGGAAAGACCGACATGAAGGTTAAGACATCCAGGGCATCCGAATTTGTGGCGAAACTCCCGGCAATTGGGGTACCGGTCACACTCAATACTGACGAATCGAAGGTAAGTTGCAAAATTGCGGTATCGAATACAACAGGTGAAACTGGTCCCATGCCATTGTCTCCGATTACCACATCGACAACAAAAGGCATTCCGGGATCCGTGGTTAGCATACTTTGAATCCCCGGCATACTAGGATCGAGATCAACAGAGATTATTGGATTTGCGTTGCAGGGGGTTGTTTGAATAAGGATCGAAAGGGAAACAATTAACCAGCCAATCCATTTATTTTTTTTCATTGTAGTGCTCCCCATGAGTTGGCCACTACTTCAACACCCACCACTGGTTAGGCAGAAGTTGGAGGTTGGAAATAATGGAGTGATTTGGATACAAGTGGAAATTATGTTAATGCAAGATTAATGTCAAACAAAATATATATAGAAATGCAAAACTATCAAGATTCTCAACCTTTGATTATGGAATAATGATTCGCTAGCAAAATATTCTAATAACACTGCTGATTCGAGAGAGAAAATCCTTTAATAGAGCAACAACCTCTTTCACTTCACAAAGGAATTTGACTATGAAATACTTTCTTTTTTTGTTGTTCCTCATGATGGCCGGCACGCTTTTCCCCGACCCCAAATTGCTCGCCGGCGATCAATCCAAGCAACGCCGTCCCAAAGGATTGGAGGTGTCTTGTTCGTCGCTTGCTTTTTCGAATATGTCTTGGGACAAGGCCTTGGTGGAGATGAAGAAACTCGGCTTTCGCAGTGTTGATCTCGCTATGTTTGAAGGCTGGACGAATATTTCGCTTTCCAAATTGACCAGCCCAAAAAAACACGGCCGTAAAATTGCGGCGGTCTGTAAAAAGCTGAAGTTGGACCCAATCGCCATTCACGCTAATTTCGTTGTCGGAAATCGTAAGCAATTTCCCGGCTTGACGAGCCCCGACCCGAAAGCTCGCAAACAAGTTCTGGAACATTTTGATCGCGTATTATTGTGTGCTCAGGCGGCAAACATCCCACTAATCAATGTGCAGCCGGGACGTTTTGTGAAAGGTATGAAGCGAGAGGAATGCTTGCGCCTTGCCGGAAAGATGCTGCGGAAAATGCAACAGCGGGCGGCGAAGGCGGGCGTTATCCTCACGTTTGAAAACCACACCGGTTCCATCGGCGAGCGTCCGGAGGACTGCTTGACGCTGTTGAAAGCAGCGCCGGGATTGAAGCTGGACTATGATTTCAGTCATGTGATTGCTTGCGGCTATCAGGTCGAAGATACCAAAGAGCTTTGGAAATACATTGCTCACATCGGCATTCGAAATGCAAAGAAAGGAAATTTCAACTTGCCGGTAAAAGGAGACAAGCTAAATTATTCTCTCTCGTCATTTTTGGATGCCCTTCGTAAGGCGAACGTCAATGCCTATGTTTCGATCGAATATTTTGAACCGAAAATGGTAAACCAAATTCCTGCTCTAAAAAGGATCCTGGAAAGGCAGGGAATTAAATCGCGTTAGGTCTGCCGTTTGAACTATTGGTCATCCCACTCCCACTTGCAAGAGTAGTGTTGCCCTTTTTTAACGTTCACCATGGACCAACCAATGATGGTTCCATAGGGATGGTCAATGTTGTATCTGGCTTCAACAATCTTGGGATCTCCCTTTTCCGGCTCATATTTTAGAAGTAGATATTTCCGGTAGGGGCGGTCTTCCGGAAATAGAATCCACACATTGGTAATGGCAATATCTGCCGGAGCGGTAAACGTGTAAGAGGTTGTTCCTTCAAATTCCGTAAATACCCATTGGGATTCAAAGGTAAGATTTATTCCTTCGTTAACAGGCACTTCTGTCAAATCGTATTCGGTTTGCCAAAGTTTGGCATTGCCGGCAAATAAATCGATACGAGTTGCTTTTTGGTCCGTTTTGATTATCCGAGGGTTCACGATCTTTGGGCTCAGGCGAATGGCAAATTCCTTAGCCTCCGGTACGGGAAAAGAAAACCGGACTTTGTTGTCTCCCTGGTAGTCTTCCGACTTGCGAATTCGAGTTCGAGAAAATGTGTAAAGTTCAGGGTTCCGGGGATTCCATCGCCGCAGGTCAATAATTCGGGTGCTCTCCAAAAACTCAAATCCCGAGAGATCCACCGGATAGGGATCGGGTTGGTTTTCAACAGGTGCTTGGGTGAAATCCAGATCGGGATAATTACGGACCAGTTCCAAAATTTTTCTGAATTCCGGGTCCCCTCTGGAAATGGAATCTATCACCATCTGATTCGTCTGGGCTTGGCGATAGGTTCGATAAGCCAGGTACGGAAGCACCACAAATAAAAGGATTAACAGGGGAATGTACACATAAGTCGGCCAATCTCCAAAATCAAACAGGGTGCTCCAAACCCGGCGATTCGCGGAGCTCCGAATTTTCAGGGCATCTTCAGTTGGGTTTTGGGACTCCAATATGTTTTCCTGATGCGGGCTAGTGGGGGTATCGGATTGCGATCCATTGTTGTCCTGCCGGGTTGGTGCCAAAGGATTCCAAGGGGGACAGGAAGGCAGGTCCGTTCCAAATACCTCCGGATTTGAGCGGCATTTTTTTCGGGCCACGCAGTAGCCGTGACCTACCAGTGCTTGGATTTCCAGTGAAGAAAACCGGTCCAAATCTGTTCTGATATTCTGAATTTCCGGTTGAATGACGGGGTTGATGGCCGTGGGATCTTCTTTTAGATCGACCAACTCGGTGGCAGGAATGAAAAGGAAGCGAGGATCAGCACCAAAGTTGAGCTTTTCCAATTGCCACACCCGGTCCCAAAGAATATCGGAAGCCCGAATTGCTTGGCCAATAATTCCCAACTGTCTTTTGGGCAATATCCGGAACAGTTGCCCGGTATCGCTCACCAGGATTTCGTTTAGGGGTGGGTTCATGTTTTTCCACCACCCAAATGCACGTACTCCCAAATTGTCGAACACGCCCCCATCAGTAAATGCCTGGGTGGGAAAAACGCCTTCGGGTAGACCGATTTCTGCGGCTCGGATGCGGACCGGGGGGAAGAAGCCGGGAAAGGCGGAGGAGGCCGCAACCGCCAGAGACACCTTGGCCAAACGCGCGGGAAGAACGTCCACTCCGTTATTTCTCTCTCCCCGCCGCTGAATTGTGATCCCTTCCCGGTTGAAGGAGCAGAGACACCCTTCGCTAACATTCGTGGCCAGGATGTGGAGCTCCGGTTTTTCCGGAAGTTCATGAACAGACTTATCTCCGAAAAGGCAGTTATTATAGTAGTTCTCCAGAATTCCATTTGGGGTGTATCTCCGGATGCGGCGTTGGAAAGTAATCCGCCGCAGCATTTGAACGGACCATACAAGGGGGAGCCGGCGAACGATGCGGTTCCGGACATCCAATTGGACGAAGTCAATAATTTTGGAGGCAACCTCGTCAAATTCTTCCTCCGACCCGTTGTATTTATCCCAATTCAACACCAAGTGGCCCGCTAAAATACTCCCCCCCGACACCGAAACGATATGAGAGATATCCGCGAGTAATCCCGCATCGCGTAAGAAACGAATCACTCCTAAATGAAACAACGTGGCCCGAAAGCCACCACCGGAAAGGGCTAATCCTAATCGGGGCATAATACAATCCTTTACTTGGTCCAATCCGAGAACACTCCGGGAGTTGCAACAACACGG
>CAZPPD010000678.1:0-3803 GCA_964588185.1 uncultured Alcaligenaceae bacterium
ATACTTTTGTACTACCTGAACCTGCCTCGGTCTTGTGGGGGGAAAGTTGGACGGTTGCATAGGCAGTGGTTGCATAGGCGGTGGTTGCATTATCGGAGGTGGGCTCATGGGCATTCGCTGAGATGATTGCATTGGCGGCGGGGGCATTTGCATGGGTTGTCCTTGGAATTGGGTCCCCTGTTGCGGCGGAGGTGACTGCATTGGCATAGGAGGAGGTTGCACCGCAGGATTGGGTGGAGGAGGCGGAGCTCGGAATGATTGCAGTTGATGGCCTGCCGCTTGTGAGGATCCGGAAGCACCAGCGACCTTAAAGATATTGGAACACTTTGGGCAGCGAACTTGTTTTCCCTGGAAATTTGCAGAGACATTCACTGCCACATGACAACTTGGGCATAGGCTTCGAATTTTGTCGGTCATGCAGAGTTCCTTTTGTTGAGGTTTGTCTGTTAGTGTCCTCGCACTCGAGCAATCGCCCACTCATAGAGTTGTTGGTAACTGCGGGCGGAAACTTCCCAGGAATAATCATTCTTCATGCCATTTTGTTGGATGGCTCGCCAGCTTTCCGGATCTACCTGGTAGATATGCAAAGCCTCCCTGGTCTTGTGCCAGAAATCTTCCCACTTGTAATCGGTAAAGGTGAATCCGGTCACACTATCCCGGACTGTATCAGCTAAGCCTCCCGTTGCCCGCACTATCGGAACGGATCCGTAGCGCATGGCAATCAGCTGGCCAAGCCCGCACGGTTCGAACAACGAGGGCATCAGGAATAAATCGCTGCCGCCATAGATTAGGGGAGCAAGGTGAGGATCATACTTCAAGATTGCCGCCATTTTCTGATTGTGGTATCCGGCCAGATGTCGAAGACTTCCCTCGTAATGAGGATCCCCGGAACCGAGAACGACGATCTGAACATCTCCGGCTTCATTATTTAGAAGGAGATGAAAAACATGACCGGCAATATCCAATCCTTTTTGAAAATCCAACCGGGTAATCATGGCCAGCAGGGGGACATCATCTCGCTGAGGAAGACCGACTCTTTCCTGCAAGGCCCGTTTATTAATCACCCGTTTGTCTAAGGAATCACGATCGTAGGTTTGGGTCAGGTTTTCGTCTTTGTTCGGGTCCCAAACATCATAGTCCAAGCCGTTCAGAATCCCGTGGACATCGAAATGGCGATAGCGGAGCAAACCGTCTAGACCGCAGCCGCCTTCTTTCGTCATGATTTCCCGGGAATAGGTGGGACTCACCGTATTAATCATCGTGGCATGGAAGATTCCCCGTGCCATGAAATTTACTTCGCCATAGCATTCATCGAAAAGGCCGTGGGTAACCAGTCCCAGGTAATCGAAAACCCGCCAGGGAGCATTTCCTTGGTGCATCAAATTGTGAATGGTGAAAACGGTAGGTATTCCACTGTAGCGTTCGTCACAACGGCCGGCGGTATCCAACCAGGTAATAGCAGGAGCCGCATGCCAGTCATGAGCATGAATCACATCCGGCCGCCAATCCAAAGCAGCAATCATCAGGTCCAATGCCGCCCGACTGTAGAAGGCAAAGCGAAAGGGATCGTCCCAGTAGCCATAGATTCCCATTCGGTCCCCAAACCGATGCCAATCGGCTATGAAAAAAGCGGGGACTTCACTCCCGGGCAGATGGGTATGCAAAACCCCTGCCGGAATTCGCTCAGGTCCCATGGGTACGCGTAAGGTTGTGGGATGGGAGCGGATATTATATTTCCCTTCCCGGGCCGCCTGTTCAATGGAACCGTAGGCCGGCATAACAATCCGCACATCGTGTCCAAGAGCGGCTAATGCTTTCGGCAAAGACCCACAAACATCTGCCAGCCCTCCCGTTTTGGCAAACGGAGCAACTTCGGAACTCAGCGATAGTATTTTCAATGGTCGCAAATTTCTTCTCCGGATCCGGTAAGAGGATACCATTCGTTACGTCAAAGAGATGATGGTTCTTGAGAAGTTATATTTTTGTTGGTTTCGGCCACAAGGTCTGGAAAAAGATGTTCGTCTATAATTGTCCATTTGGCTTCAACTAAAGAGCATCAGCATAATTAATGCGGCTTAGATCAATTCAATTTCTTGGAACTTCCACAACTGGATTTTTCTCTAATACACAGAAGAACGATACTTCCCAAAGAGGTTGGGCATTTCCAAGCCCAATGGAACAGACTCTTTCCGTTGACTCACCACAATTTTGATTAATCCCAAAAGATTAGGATTTGAATATGTCCGAAACCGCCAGGCTTCCGCACCACGCCCATACGGCAATGTCAAACCCCAGGCATAATTCTGCTGTCCCGCAAAAGCGAAAATGCCGGCTGGAAATTGCCGGACACACTTCGGTGGGAATGGTGCGAGAGCGCAATGAAGATAGCTATTTCGTTCAACACATTTCCTGGAGTAATCGGAACAATCCACAGGAGCTGGCATTGTTGGTAGTGGCAGATGGCATGGGCGGACATGATGCCGGAGATGAAGCCAGTGGACTGACCATTCAGTCGGTGGCGGCGTCCTTGGCTCCTTTGATTGGAAATATCCTCAATGGCAAGTTTACCAATCTGCCGGATGCTGCTTTACTTCGCTGGGTAGAAGGGGCGCTCAAGGATGCCAATCAAATAGTCCGAGACCGGTTCCTTTCCAATCCGGCAAGAAAGCGAATGGCTTGCACCGCCAGTGTCGTACTAATCTGGAACGATCGGGTATTTATCAGCCATGCAGGGGATTGCCGCGTTTATCTTTATCATGAGAATAAGCTCTGCCAAATCACCGAAGACCACACTGTTGTCGGTCGGATGCTAAGACTCGGGCAAATTTCTCCCAACGAAGCCCGGAACCATCCTCAATCATCGGAAGTAACCCACGGAGTCGGAGTCCGCAACACCTTGGATGGTGCCACCTATTCCGCCAGGCTTCATCCCGGAGATTGGTTACTGATTTCTTGTGACGGGCTTTATTCTCAGGTTGCGGAGAACACCATAATGGGTACCCTCAAAACGCCGCCTCCTTCAGCATTTGAGTTGGCCAATACCCTGGTGAATTGTGCAGATCAAGCTGGCGGGGAGGACAATTGCACTGTGGTTGCGGTTAAGTGCTCTTAGTGGCAATTCAATCTTGCACGCTTTCAGGCGAGCGTGCTTAAGACCAAAATGTGGATTACAATCCAAAATCCAGTGGACCCCCCAAGGCATGATCCCCCTGTTCTTCAAATGCCCCTTTCGCGTACAATTACAGTAGTCAATCAGACGTACACATCCCAGACCACATCAGGACTACCTCTTCATCACAAGGAGTAAAAATAAATGCGATCTGCCGTAATAATTGATGCTGTGCGAACCCCCATCGGCCGTGCTCATCCCACCAAGGGAATCTTCCGAGACGTTCGGGCGGATGATCTCTCTGCGGATTTGATGAAGGCCTTAATGGACCGGGCCAACATTCCCACCTCAGAAATAGAAGACATCCAATGGGGCTGTGTCAAGCAACAAGGGGAACAAGGCTACGACGTGGCCCGAATGGCCGCCATGATCGCCGGGTTTCCTATTGAAGTGGGCGGAGTGACGGTCAACCGCAATTGCGGATCCAGTTTGCAAGCCATCAACCAAGCGGCCCAGAGCATCGCAGCCAACTGCGAAGACATCCAAATTGCCGGCGGGGTGGAACATATGGACCACATCCCCATGGAGCAAGGTTTTGACCCCAGTCCCAGGTTCTTCTATCGCCACAGCCAAGCGGTCATGAACATGGGCCTGACGGCGGAAAACCTAGCGTTGAAATACAAAATTCCCCGCC
>CAZPPD010000679.1:0-3796 GCA_964588185.1 uncultured Alcaligenaceae bacterium
AATTTAAAAAAAAAGCCGAAAGTTGATTATGCCAATGAAAAACGACTCAGAGCAAGACTACCTAGCAATCAACAAAGCATCTTGGAATAAGAAGGCGGCAATTCATTTTCATTCGGATTTCTATGACAATGAAAGCTTCATCCAAGGCGGGTCCTCACTCAACAAAATCGAAACCAACCTGCTGGGAAATGTGGCAGGGAAAACTATCCTTCACCTGCAATGCCATTTTGGCCAGGACACCCTATCCCTGGCTCGGCTAGGCGCTGAGGTCACGGGGGTAGATTTTTCCGATACGGCAATTGATAAGGCAAAAGAGTTGGCGGAACTTACAAAGGTATCTGGCAACTTCATCTGCTGTGACTTGTATGACCTACCAGTCCATTTGAATGAAACGTTTGATATGGTTTTTACCAGCTATGGGGTAATTAGTTGGCTACCAGATTTGGAGAGATGGGCGGCGATTGTTTCCCGCTACTTAAAAGCGGGCGGACAATTTATTTTTGTGGAATTCCACCCGGTGGTGTGGATGTTTGATGACGATTTTAACAAGATCCAATACAGCTATTTCAACACCGGACCGATCATCGAAGAGGCGACGGGAACCTACGCCGACCGGGAAGCAGCAATTACTCAGGAATACGTAATGTGGAATCATGGAATTTGTGAGGTGGTCAACAGTTTGTTAACGGCGGGATTGGAAATCCACTCGCTCGAAGAATACGATTACTCACCCTGCAACGTTTTCAATCATGCCTTTCAAACCGGTCCCAAGGAGTTCCGAATCAAACACCTTGGCAACCGCATTCCTTTAGTTTACTCGCTGGTCGCTTGCAAAAAACCGGGTTCCAACTGACCGAGCAATCTTCTCGCTTTAGCCTGGTGGGGATAACTGATTAAGATCTCATTTAAATAGGCAAGAGCCATCTGCTTTTCTTCTTTGGCTTGGAAAACCAAGGCAAGGTTAAACCGAATCGCATTATTATTTGCGTTGAGGGAATGTGCCTTTTTCAAATCCCTCAAAGCGAGTTTGTAATTTTTCTGTTGGTAATAAGCTACCCCTCGGTTCATTAGGGCCGACCAATTATTTGGTTTCCGAAGGAGGGTTTGATCGAAGTCGCTTCGTGCTTTTGAGTACTCGCCAAGTAATAAATAAGCTTGCCCCCGGAGGGCATAGCATTCGGCAAGATACTTTTCCGGGGCAATCGGAATACATTGCGAAAAAGACTGGGTTGCTGCCTTTTCCTGGCGATCTTGTAATGACTTTGTGCCCTGCTGAAAAAGAAACCGGAATTTGTCTGTACCGGATTCAATGGGTTTAACTTCGGCCAAGGAATCTCGTGGGGGATTCGGGTCGCGGTGATTCAATCCCCGGAGGAATTGCACCAGTCCAAAAGCGAGCACCACAAAAATTGCAAGGGAAAATAGCAGCCGGCCAATAACCAAGGGATTCCGCCGCTGCCATTTTCTCCATCGTTCTTTTGCACTTCGGTTGGGAGCAGTCCGCAATGGAAGATCCTGAAGATGACGCCGCAAATCTTCTGCCAAATCCGCGGCACTGCCATAGCGGTCTTTTGGATCTTCCGCCAAACATTGCCGCACAATATCCGCGAGGCCGACACTGATCTGAGAAGTTGGGCTTGGGACCGATATCGGTTCCTTCGCCGGCACCTCCATTCCAAACGCCTGACATAGAACCACCCCAAGAGAATAAATATCCGACCGGCCATCTACGCGGACGGAAAGGTCCCGGCCTTGTTGCAAATCCGCGACCGCTTGTTTTTGCTCCGGAGACATGTATCCCGGCGTTCCCCCTAGCCGAGAGGGTTTTTCCATCTGTGGATCGATAGGAGATTGAGCCAAGTGAAAATCCAACAACATGGGTTGTGCTTCCACGGTTAACAACAGGTTGGAAGGCTTCAGATCCAGGTGAATCAGATTCCGTTCATGGGCGTAGTGAATTGCCTCAGCCAAAGTTGCTACCAGCCAGCAAATAGCGGAAACGTAATTTAACCGGGACAAGAATTTTCGAGCGGTTCCCTTACGCGGCAGGTCCGGATGCAAAGAATCTTCGTTATCCAAAGCCGCTAACAGATCACGCCCGGTTCGTTGCTGGATGGGAATCTCTTTGAGTTGGTCGAACAGATGGGAAAATGTTTTGCTGCCAAAGTAAGGCATGCACAACAGCAACAAGGCTTTTTCGGGATCGGTGTGAGCCGAATATAAGGGAACAATATTGGTATGTTGTAAGCGGGCCAAATTCAGGTGTTCGTTATTTTCCCGAGGAACAACTTTCACCACAACCGGCCGGTCGGAATGCTAATGTTGTTAGTCTAAAATGACGCGACTTTGCAGCCCACGGCCAAGTTCCGACATCAGGAAATATTCCCCAATCTCCTCACCTGCTTGGGGAAAAGGTGAATCCGGCGTGTCCTGGTCAAACAACCGATGGCAGCCAACCAGAACGTTGAGCTGTTCCTGGAAATGAGGAAACCGACTGAGATAATGCGAAAGAGAAATGCTTTCCCCATATTCTTGGCGGAGACAAATCTCCTCGCAAATCAGTTGCAGAACTGCTCCTGGTTGCTGCAAAAGATTTGGATGGCGTTGCAAAAATTCCTCGGCAAGCGGACGCTCTCCTTTCTCCCAGCGTAATGCCATTTCTTGTGCCAATTTAGCCGCCAGAGGATTAGAAGAAGGAGATTCTTTCCCGGGAAATCGCGCTGGAATTGTCAGTCTAAGGTCCAAGGAATTAGGAACTGGAGAACTCATTTCTACCCTCCCGCAACGTCTACCGACTCCACCGATTGCAAGGCTAGTTTTCGGGCGAGCTGATAAAGAATGCGGCGAACACTACCCGGATGGAGACCTGTTTGCCTGGCAATTTCTTCAAGCGATGTGCCCTCTTTCTTCAGAAGGAGAATTTCCCGATGTTGGGGAGGGCAATAAATGAGCATCTTGTCCCATAATTCAGCCGCGCGTGCGACTTCACTGGGTTGCGGCTGAGCCATTTGCCTGTCCCAATGGGCCTCGCCGGCTTTTTGATCCCGTTCCTGTCTCGCCTTCAGTTTGCGATTCTGATCGATCGCCCGGTTGCGGAGAATCTTGACCAGGAATTTTCGCAGGGCATCGCGGTCGTCAAATTTCCAATCCGCATTGGGCATCCCTTGGATCAGACGGACCCATGCCGATTGCACCAAGTCAGCGGAGTCAATTTGGGACTGGAGGAACGTTGATAAATGATTCCGAGCCATACGCCGCAAGTACGGCTCATATTCCCGGAAGAGTTCTTCCAGTAATTTGTCATCACCCGATCGGATTTGTTCTTGGACTTGGTCCAATGAATGACTCATGGTTTCTCCCATGGAAAGGGGTCACTTTGCGGCCAGGAAATCTGCTCTGGAAATACCGGCTTTCGTTTCCGCCAATGAGATTCGATCAGCAAATACATCGCAGACAGTCCGATCAACAGCAGTGGGATTTCTTGAAACCAATAGGGTAATGCCAGAGATTCGCCATCAGTTTCCTGATAATTCCAAATCATTTGACAAACCTGCCGCGTTACGGTCATCGGGACATTCTCAGTCAATTGGACAAGGACTTCCGAAATAAAAGGAGTCGGCGGGAGTAATTGAGGTGGAGGATAAGCGGTTTCTTCTAACACCACATCCGGGGATGACAGCTCTCGAAGGAAATGAGCCGGCGGCAATTGCATATCGGAAATACCGTGGTCTTGTGAAAAATCCTGTTGGATGGCCCGAGGACTTAGCTTGCTCAAATCCTCTCCCACCTCCATGGG
>CAZPPD010000680.1:0-3792 GCA_964588185.1 uncultured Alcaligenaceae bacterium
CCGGCCTTCTTCCCGGCCTTCTTCCCGCCCCATCTGCCTTCCTTTTTCTATTCCTAGTTTTTCAATACTGGTTATGTAAGGCATTTGCTTCTCCTTTTCGTACTCGTGGATTTCCTCGTTAAATTTTAAGATTAAGTTTTCCGGTAAGTCCATCAGCCAATCAATCATCTAGAACAAATTGCGGATTTCTTCCCCTTTTAATCCACTATTCAGCAACCTTTTTGCCAAGCGAATTTTCCAACTGTACCGAGTTTTTGCATTCTTTTTGGTCGCTTGACTTTGCAGGTGAGCCAAAACCACCAGGCCAAATGGATTCTTATGTTTTTCCAACCAAGAAAGTTTGTCGGTGAAATCCAACAATTTAACTATCGGAAATTCCAACAGAACTTTGCAGCCCCATCTGGAGTATTGAAACTGATTTGGTCGCCATTTTTTGCGATTGTCTGCCAAGATTGCAATCGACACCACTTCCCGTTTGAACTTATCAAAGACCCGGTAATTGTAAATAAACATTCGCCTGGCAAAATTTGCTCTGGCTTCCGCTTGGATTTCTACGTGGATCAATACCCACGTTTCCTCGCCATCATTGGTCCACACCTTAAATAACTTATCCGCTAATTTAGAACTCTCCTTACTTTGGTGAACAATTTGTTTTAGCTCTTTGTCCAAAACCTCAAATCCACGACTCCAATCAATCCCTTGATAAGCACTGGGAAAAAAGAATTCCAAGAATTGCGGAAGAAACTGGTCTAATGCTTCTTTCCAAGGGCTGTCAAAATCTGTCATTTGAGCATTTTGATTAAGGTCTTTGTGGAAATTGAATAGGGACCATAGCGTTTTCTGTGGATCGCTGCAGCAAGTTCTTTCGGCAAAACACGAACGGAAGGGATGGTAATGGCGGCACGGTACGCATGACACCCAATTTTACTGGAATTTATGCGTCTGGTCCGTTTTCCTATCTCAAGCGAAAAACAGATGTTCAATCCGCTCGCAGTTTTCGCCCCGGAAAACCAAGACGATATGCGAATCCAAAGAAACCCATTCCAATAGATACCTCTCCGAACCCAGGTCGGTATAGCCGTTCGGCTCGCCCAAAATGCGGACAATCTGGCTCTTGCTTTTCCCTTCCACTGGCTGCAAGCGAGCAAAGCGAATCCGCTTGCCGGGTCTGGAGAAAACCAGAATCAAAGCCCCAAACAATACCAGGCAGGCAATAACGATAGCAATCGTGCGTCCAAAGGAACCGAGCAGCGGAAGCAGGACCAAGAAGAGCAGCGCGCCAATGGACAATCCACTTGGCGATTGGGCTGCCAGATTGCGAACGCCTTGGGAAATTCGGGAGCGGTTACTCCAGTAACCCCGAGCCCGCTGTTTGCGTTTCTTGCGAGCCTTTCCGACCGGTTCCGGGGTGACAAGGTCATGACAATCCGGGCACCGCATCATTCCCGATTCTGTTTTCAGGATCTCCTCGAAGTCACTCCAACAGGTCGGGCAAACATACCGCATCGTTCCGTTCCTTAAGTCTTACTTTTCGAGCAGGTTTCGCGAATGAGCCAAGATTAAAAATAATTCTTCAACCGCTTCGTCATCGGACACCTCTCCCCGGTTCCACCTTTGCACCAAGCTTTGCAGTTCCTTTTGGTTGTCCCGTTCGGCGTTGGTAAACCGGGCATCCAAAGTGCGATGAGCCAGGTTTAATAATTGCGAATGTTGATTCGAGGGAAGATGGCTGCGATTCGGCTGTTTGGCAATCTGCTGCCAAAGTTCGGCAATTCCCTCACCGCTTTTGGCACTGACCAGCAACACGGGGATGGATTTCGTCTCGGACAATTCAATCGCGGAGCGGACTTGGGCAGCGACCTGTTCCGCACCCGGCAAATCCGCTTTCTGAACAACAAGAATATCGGCGACTTCCAATACCCCTGCTTTTTCCCATTGCAGATCATCCCCGGTTTCGGGTTGGAGAAGCAGAATTACCTCATCAACAAGTTGGGCAACGGCGGTGTCGCCTTGACCAATTCCTACGGTTTCTATTAGAACTACATCAAATCCAAAAGCACTCAACAAGCGAATCATTACTTCCAAATCCTCAGCTACCCCCTCTTTTCCGGAAAGAGCTGCCAGACTTCGGATGAAAACCCCATCGTCCTGGAAACTGGGCATGCGGAACCGGTCTCCCAGTAAAGCTCCGCCACTTAAGGGACTCTGCGGGTCACAAGCAAGAACGGCGGTGTTGAGATTGTCCTTACGAATCGCTGGGATCAGTTTCCCAATGAGAGTGCTTTTCCCGACCCCGGCACTTCCGGTGATGGCAATGACTTTGATAGCACGTGGGTTGGGTTTGAGTTCAGCGGTAATCTGTGAGATTTGTTGTCCACGAGAGACCAGGCTCAGGAGGCGAGAAAGGGCAAGCCGGTCGCCCTGATAGAGGCGATCAATCAGCGAAGAAATATCAGGCATGGCCTGCCTCGGAGGGATCGTTTAGGAAGTCGACGATTTCCTGGATGGGAGTTCCCGGCCCAAATACGCGGGCAACGCCCATATCCATCAACTTGGGGATATCCGCCTCGGGAATGATTCCCCCCACCAGCAATCCGGTTTCATCCAAACCGGTTTTTTTCATGATCTCCAAGACCCGGGGAACTAAAGTCATATGAGCCCCGCTGAGTAAGCTCAGGCCCAGATAATCGGCGTCCTCGTCGGCAGCCACCCGAACCACTTCCTCCGGAGTTTGCCACAAACCGGCGTAAATGACATGCATTCCCGCATCCCGTAGCCCCCGAGCCACCACTTTTATACCGCGGTCGTGACCATCAAGGCCGACCTTGGCGAGAACAATGCGGATTGGAGAGTTGACCATGGCAATGGAAAAGTAGAATAAAGATTACCAAATGAATTTTAGCAGGTCTTACCCATCTCACTACTTCTGTTGGCTGTCGATGCGTTCTTTGCCGACCCAGGGGCGTAAGACCTCCGGGATAACCACTGAACCATCGGCCTGCTGGTAATTTTCCAGGATGGCGAGAATCGCCCGGGTCATGGCCACGGCAGTCCCATTGAGCGTGTGCACGTATTGAGGTTTCTTCTGAGTCGCTCCCCGATAACGGATATTTAGGCGGCGGGATTGGTAATCGGTGCAATTAGAGGTGCTGGTCACTTCACCATATTCACCGGCATCGCCTCGTCCCGGCATCCACGCTTCCAGGTCATACTTACGATAGGCGGGGCCACCCAAATCACCGGTGCAGGTATCAATCACATGGTAAGGCAAACCCAAGCCCTGGAATATTTCTTCCTCGATTCCCAGCAACTCCAGGTGGTATTTTTCGCTGTCTTCCGAAGTACAGAATATAAACATCTCCACCTTGGTAAATTGATGGACCCGGTACAAACCTCTGGTGTCGCGACCGGGAGCTCCGGCCTCTGTTCGGAAGCAATGGGAAAGGCCGACGTATTTTTGCGGCAAGGAGTTCTCATCCAACATCTTATCCCGGTGCATGCCCCCCAGAGTGATTTCGGCGGTCGCAATCATGCAGAGATCGGTATCGGCGATACTGTAGATTTGCGTTTCCTGGCCCCGGGGAATAAATCCAATCCCTTCCAATACCTCCACCCGGGCCATATCCGGAGTGATGATGGGGGAGTAGCCCTTTTCAACCAGCGTGCTCATGGCATACTGAATCAGGGCCAGTTCCAGGAGGACGGCTTCATTCTTCAGGTAGTAATACTTTTGCCCCGCGACCGAAGCCCCCGATTCTAAATCCACCAGGTCGTGGGCCTCCGCGTTATCCA
>CAZPPD010000681.1:0-3788 GCA_964588185.1 uncultured Alcaligenaceae bacterium
AAATATTCACCATAGCCAAAAATGATGAGCAACCGAACGTCCGAGCTTCCGCAGGCCGAGCGTTGGTGCGAATAGACTTGAACCATTTCCCAAAAGTTCAGGAGATAATGGCTGCCGACAAAGGCCCAACTGTTAAACAGGCGGGCATTCAAGTCCTCCAAGAATATGGTGCACGAGCAAAACCTTACGTTCCTTACTTGATTGAGTGTTTGGAAGACGAAAATATCCAAGTCCGCTGGACTGCAGCCAATGCTTTGGGGTCCTTGGGGCAAAACGGCAATAAAGCCATACCGGCTTTAACCGACGCTCTAAAAGACAAAAACAGTACGGTCCGCCATAATGCTGTCTATGCCTTGCTGAACATGGTTCCGGATAGTGTTCCCGGTCTCCGGGAGGCTCTCAAATCCAGCGACGTTAATGTCCGCATGAATGCCGTGCAAGGACTCTACCGGAGCGGTATTAAATCCAAAGACGCCATCCCAGAGTTAATCACAACCCTAAAGGATTCCAATTCCACCATTCGGTTATGGTCCGCACGGGCATTAGGAAGAATCGGCCCAACAGCCAAAGCTGCCATCCCTGCAATCCAGGCAGCCACCAAAGACCCGAATGCAACGGTCCGTAACTATGCACGAATTGCCCTGAAACAAATCCAAAGGGATAAAAAATAGGAATTGAATGATTTTGGCGAGGGGTTGCCCTCGCCTACCTTTTTCGCCACTATATACCCCGACGCATACAACGCCGACGTTGGCGTCTGGTATATCCGCTACTGAACATTCAACCGCATCTGAATGAATCGTTCCAATCCATCCAAATCTCGTCTTGTCAAAGCGCCTTCATGGCGCCAAAGGATGGTGCCTCTTTCATCCAGCAGGACCATGGTGGGATAAACCCGCACTCCAAACTGATTGAGGACGGGGTCGTTTGCTCCGGTTCCCATTAGGAGGCGGTAATTGGTTTGGCGATTGTGACAAACTCGGGCAATCCGATTTTTCTTCTGCTGCAGACTCCCTGAGTTCTCGTTGGCAATGCCGATGACTTCCAAGCCGGCATATCCAAAGCGAGCTTGCAAATCCCGAAGATGAGGAATAGCTATCAAACAAGGCACACAATTGGTGGACCAAAAATCCAGCAACACCAATTTCCCCAACCGGTGCCTTTTCCATTCCCAAGTGTTTCCCTGCAAATCCGAGAGGGCAAAATTAATCAGCCGATTCCCTACCAAAACACATGATGGAACCGGCGTCTCCTGCTTGCTTGGATTCATATTCGATGGCTTCTTAATCGCCAATGGAACCTTATTCTGGGGCGTGAAGGAATTTTGATCCTCCATGGGTGGCGGGGGTAAAACGCCGGGAGCTTCAAAAGGTTGAGAATTGTTGGATTCCGCTTGGTTATTGCCAACCCATGGTTTAATTCGGACGGTAGGTGGCCTGTGCCGATTTGGTTGACCTTGGGCGATATTTTCCGGATACTTCTTCGGCGCATTCCGTGTCTGGGGCGGCGTGTCCCAACCGGGAACCTCTTGTTCCTTCGGCTGAGGTGGATCTTCCAGGGGATTGGGACGGCCGATGTTGAAACCGCGATCTTCCTTGGTGTCTGCCTCCGGTAGAATATTTACCGTTCCCATTCCGGGAACATCGGCAGCATTATTGGGGTTTGGTATTTGCTTTTTCTTCTTGCGTCGGCCGGGTATTTCCGGTGGTCCGGGAATTGCCGGAATGTCGGTTCCTGCGGCCTGTTCTTTCAGCTTAATCACCAAGCGAATGCTGGGTGCGGTAGCATAAACTGTCCCCGCAAGGACGCGGTTACCCAATTGCGAGCGAGCAACCAATTTGTATTGCTTTCCCGGATCTACTCCCTGAATGGTAAAATACCCTTCCGGGCTGACCTTAACATCAATGGATGCTCCGTCATTCTCACCTTCCAAGGAGGTCCAGCGCACATAGGTGTTGGAAGGACTATCATTGTCGGGACCTATAACTCTTCCCGCCAGAAGTCCGCCTATTTGTTGGGAGGTGGGGTCATCAGTCCCCATCACCAATGGATCGACCTTGGAGTTATTTCTTGGAGCTTGGGAATTTGGAGGTTGCAGCCACCATTTACCTCCCCCGCCGCCGGAAGTTTTGCTCGAGTTGCCGCCGAACAAAGCGCAGCCGGTCGTTCCCAAGGAGATGGCAGCTAAAATAAGAACGTAGGGCACCACGCGCACGGCTTCGGCCCTCGCTTCCGTTGTCACAAGTGAGGTGATAATGAATGCAGAAGATTACACAAAAACGTCTGGTGTAAGGTTCCGCAACTACAATTAAGTCAATCAAAGGGTGCTTGCGTTTTGTTTGTATGAACAAAACGATAAGCTACGGTATACCGGGCTAAGCTCCGGCAAGAAAAGATTCCCTAACTATACACCGATGGGTAGAAGAAATATCGGCTCAATTAATCGGAGACTTTAACAAAAATCAAAATTTTTTCCTGTCGGTTGAGCTAAAGCCAACCTTTACTTTTTCTAAGAAACTTTTTCCCATGTTGTGGCTCTCGTCAAGGAAACCGGATGACCCAGAAAGGTAAATGGATAAGAATTCGAGGTGCTCGTGAGCATAACCTGCAGAATATTACCGTGGAGATTCCGCGGAACCTCCTAACCGTTATCACCGGCCCTAGCGGATCGGGAAAAAGTTCTCTGGCTTTCGACACCCTCCACTTGGAAGGACAACGCCGCTACCTGGAAACCTTGCGCGTAGATTCCAAAGCTCTGTTCGATCAGTTGCGCCGGCCAGATGTGGATGTCGTCGAAGGTTTACCTCCTACCTTATGTGTTTCCCAAAATACCAGCTCAGCCCGACCGCGCAGCACGTTAGCAACCATTACGGAAATTCATGATCACCTACGCTTGCTGTGGGCCCGTGCAGGAGTTTTTCACTGCCCGCAATGTGGGATTCCACTCCACCGGCATTCGCGTAATGAGATTGTGAAGGAGACTCAGGATCTAGGGGAGGGAGCGAAAGTATTAATTTTGGCACCTCTGGCAAAGGCAGCAAAGAAAGACAGCAATGAGGTGTTAGAACAGATTCGCCAAGCTGGTTTTGTCCGGGCAAGAGTTGATGGCCAGGTAATCGAGTTAAGCGAGAATACCAAAATCAGCACAAATAAACCGCATACCATCGAGATGGTAGTTGACCGCCTAATTGTGCGCAAGGGTGTTGAGGACCGGCTGGTCGAGTCCCTAGATGCAGCCCTGAAGGTTGGCAATTCTTCCCTCATTGTTGTCGAGTTGGAAGATCAGTCCAGCAAAGATCATTTCTTCAGCACCCAATACCTTTGCAACCAATGTGGCAGCAGCTACCCGGAGTTGAAACCACGACTATTTAATTTCAACAGTCCCTATGGTGCTTGTAAAAAGTGCGATGGGATGGGATATCTAATTAAGTTTTCAGAAGGCAAGGTCATTCCCGACAAAAGCTGGTCACTGAAAAAGCTACTTGCTCATCTCAAAGAAAAATCATTGGGTTTTCTCGAAATTCCTGCCATCAACAAAAAGGTTCTCGACTCTTGGCAGGAATCAACACAAAAGACCGACTTGAATTTGAATTCTCCACTGGATCAGTGGCCCGAAGAAATGCTTGGAATACTCCTTGAAGGAAAACAGGACCCACCGGTGCCGTTTCCGGGTTTGTATTCCCTTTTTTCGGATCTTCTGGCCGAGAACTCCAACGATGAAGACCTCCAGGATGTCCAGGATTGGTTGCAAAGGCTATCCGGTCCTGCATGGTGTTCCGATTGTAATG
>CAZPPD010000682.1:0-3786 GCA_964588185.1 uncultured Alcaligenaceae bacterium
GCCGTTCCGGCAAAATGTACCTGACCCCTTTTCCGCCACGCCAGCTTTTTGAATGGGTTAGGGCTAGAGTTGGGATTTGACTTGGCGAAAGGCACTTAGCAGCATTTTAATGTCATTTTTTAAAAGCGAAATCGAAATACTCGAACGACTCTTCGAACCCACTATTAAAAAACATCGATCAAAATCTTCGTTGTCCCAAACCAAGGAAACGACTGATTGACCAAATTTACCAATCGGTAATATCTCCAACTGAGAGGAAAGGGGAGAGCTTGAACCTTGCCCGAGAAATGTAATTACTTCCGGGATAATGTGGAGGCCTTTAGCTGGAAATTTAAACAAACTTGCGGTCCTTCTAATTCAACAATCCATTCATCACGGGTCAGAAATTCATCCACTGACACTTCCCAATTTTCACAGGAACCGTTTGCAAGAAGGCCGAATCTATCGTCTAGGTTCTTAACTTTCATTGTTCACCCGGGTTTGCCCTTCAGAATTTCGTTTCCATTAAAGTCAATTCTAATATAGCTTTCGCCTTCATTGATTTGCACATCCCCGGTAAATAACCATGAGCCCGGTCTTTGACCCAAATATGGTTTTGTTCATCAACAAAACCAGGCTTTCCTTTTTTTGGCCCTTTTCTTACTGCTTTTTTCTCTGTTATGATTTCACCTTTGCGGTTTTTAACCAACTTAGGCTTAAAGGGGTGTTTTCCCCCAGAAGGCAAGCCAGTGTTTTCCATCTGATCAATAACTTTTTGGGGAATTTTAGAAGACAACCCCTAACCCCACTAATTACGTTTCCCTGCCCCTTGGTCACTTCTTTCCCTGCTGCTTTTCAATCTTTGCCCATGAATCCACCAGCCCAACTGTTCGATTGAAAACCAACTTTTCCGGCTTGGAATCCGGATCGACACAAAAATATCCCTGCCGTTCAAATTGGAATCGGTCCCCGGTGGCTGCATTTTGTAGAGAAGGTTCCAACATGCATTCGCTGATGATTTTCAAGGAATCCGGGTTAATATTGGACTTCCAGTCCTCTCCTTCGGGGACATCGTCGGGGTGGGGATGCAAAAACAGCGTATCATACCAGCGGATTTCTGCGTCCAAAGCATGTTCGGCCGAGACCCAGTGAATTGTGCCTTTGACCTTGCGGCCGTCCGGGGCTTTACCGCCCAGCGTTTCCGGATCATAAGTGCAATGCAATTCGGTGATGTTGCCGTTGCTGTCCTTGATGACATCTTCGCACTTGATGAAATAAGCCCAGCGGAGGCGGACTTCTTTCCCCGGTGCCAGCCGGAAAAACTTCTTGGGAGGATCTTCGCGGAAGTCATCCTGTTCGATGTATAGCTCGCGTGAGAAAGGTACTTTACGTTTGCCCGCAGCCGGGTCCTCCGGATTGTTAACCGCGTCCAATTCTTGGGATTTTCCTTCGGGATAGTTGGTGATTACCACTTTTAATGGCCGCAGCACTGCCATTGCACGCGAGGCGGTTTTATTCAGTTCCTGGCGGATCGAATATTCGAGCCGGGCCAGCTCAATCACCCCCTTGAACTTGGCCACGCCGATTTCCTCACAAAAATCCCGGATTGCTTTGGGCGGGTAACCCCGGCGTCGCAAACCGGAAATAGTCGGCATCCGCGGGTCATCCCAGCCGCTGACAATTCCGGTTTTCACCAACTCCAACAGTTTGCGTTTACTCATGACCGTGTGGGTCAGGTTCAAGCGGGCAAATTCAATCTGCTGGGGAGCATAAATCCCCAAGGCTTGAATAAACCAATCATAGAGCGGGCGGTGGTTTTCAAATTCCAATGTGCAGATGGAGTGAGTAATCTTTTCCAACGAATCAGATTGTCCATGAGCACAGTCATACATGGGATAAATGCACCATTGGTCGCCGGTGCGGTGATGGGAAGCGTGCAAGATCCGGTACATGACCGGGTCCCGGAGGTTCAAGTTCGGCGAGGCCATGTCGATTTTAGCCCGCAGTGTCCGCGAACCGTCGGGGAATTCTCCCTTTTTCATTCTCTCGAAGAGATCCAAGTTCTCTGCCACCGATCGGTCCCGGTAGGGACTGTTCTTGCCGGGTTCGGTCAAGGTTCCTCGATATTCCCGGGTTTCTTCCGGAGTCAGATCGCAAACGAAGGCTTTTCCTTTTTGAATGAGTTCAACGGCCCATTCGTAAAGTTGCTGGTAATAATCGGAGGCATAGTATTCGCCATCCCATTGGAACCCCAGCCATTGGATGTCCTTTTTGATGGCCTCGACATATTCGGTTTCTTCCTTGGTCGGATTGGTGTCGTCGAAACGCAGATTGCATTTGCCTTGATAGCGTTTGGCCAGACTGAAATTCAGACAAATAGATTTGGCATGGCCTATATGCAGATAGCCATTGGGTTCGGGGGGAAAGCGCGTGTGAACCCGGCCGTCATATTTTCCCGTACGATTGTCCTCTTCAATTCGCTGTTCGATAAAGTTAAGTGGACGTTCGCCATCCGGGGAAGAACCGCTGTGTTTTTTTTCAGGATCGCTGGAGGAATTAGTGTCTGCCATGATTTCCCGGGCATAGTTATGAACTATATTTCACAAGACAAAGGTAACTGGGTGGTCCCACTGAATTTTGGTTTTGAAATCCACCTATTGGTCTGAAGCGGAAGATTCAGAATGCTAGGGGCGAGCATGGCTCCCAAAATGTCTGAGAATCCCAAAATCCAGTGGGACACCCAAGGTAACTTTCTGAATGCAGTATTATACAAATTCTGGGAAAACCACCAGCATGGATCGGCTGTTTCTCCCGAGAAGAAATACCCCCTGGATTTAGGTTTGTATTCCACATAGCGGTCTGAGACATGCTCGCCGGGATTTTCAAAGTATTTCAGGTAAAACGCAGAAGATCCAGAATGGCAGGGGCCAGCACGGGTTTGCTTTAAAGTTAAGTACTTTGAGAAACTAGGCGAGTTTGCTTTAGACCTTATGTGGATCACAAAAGCAACGTTTAGTGGGGCATCCCTGACGAGATAACGATCTCGACCTGTTAAATGCGATTTGATACATTTTCCCTTACAACGCATGATGAGCAAGATCCCCGGAAATCGAGGAATTTATGGCGATACTTTCACCACCTTCGATTCGACCCGATGCGTCGGACAAAGTCCTGGAAGCCAAAACCAGACGGCGAACTTGGCGGCAAAAATTCAAGATTGCCTTTCGGGGAATGAAGTTCGGCATTCGGGGCCAATCCAGCTTTTTCGTTCATTTCTTTGTCTCCGCGTTGGTGATCGCTGCGGCCATCGTCTTGGGATGCAATTTGGTGGAATGGTGTGTGCTGTTGGGATGCATCGGCTTTGTGTTGACAGCGGAATTATTCAACAGTGCCATTGAAACCTTGTTTAAAGGTCTTGACCAGGAAACCCGCGACCAGGTTTGGCCGGCGTTGGATATTTCGGCCGGAGCGGTCCTGTTAGCCAGCCTTTTTGCGGCCTTGATTGGCTTGATTGTTTTTATCAACCGCCTGTGGAATATGTTCTATCCTTCATCACTATAAATGAGGTTGGTGCAACTTTCCCAATCCAAGGCGCGAGTATTGAAGTTGGGCATTTTTTTGCCCTTTCAGGGCTGGAAGAAAGACTATTCCTAAGAAATTTTCTATTAACTCTTTCTACGCGCAACATCAAAATTTGCTTTTCGTGTGAAGGTAATTTTTCCGTTGTGCCATCAAACCGCGTTAGTTTTGATTGACCTTCCTTCCTCATAAAAAGAACCCCCATGAAAAAAATCCTGCAGTGGTTGA
>CAZPPD010000683.1:0-3782 GCA_964588185.1 uncultured Alcaligenaceae bacterium
GCGGATATCATCGAGACCAATACCTTTAATGCTAGCTATTTTGGCATGGTCGAATTTGGCCTGACCGAATACACCCGCGAAATCAATCGCCAGGCAGTCCAATTGGCCCGCAAACTATGTGATGAATTCACCCAGAAGAATCCGGATAAACCGCGCTTCGTCGCCGGCAGCATTGGTCCCACCAACAAGCAGCTATCCATGTCCGTGGACGTGGAAAATCCCGGCCATCGGGACGTCACCTTCAATCAAATTGTGGACGCCTATTACGAACAGATCGCCGGGCTGGTGGAAGGCGGAGCCGACATTCTCCTCCCCGAAACTTCTTTCGATACCCTGGTGCTCAAAGCCTGCCTGTTCGCCATCGATAAGTACTTCCAGGACCACGGGATTACTTTGCCGGTCATGATCTCGGGAACCATCTTCGAAGGCGGCCGAACGCTCACTTCGCAAAGCGTGGAAGCATTTTGGACCTCGGTTTCCCACTTTGACATGATGAGTGTCGGTTTTAATTGCGCCTTGGGCGTGGACCAGATGCGCCCGTTTGTGGAAAAGCTCTCGCAAATATCCCCCAAGTTCATCAGTTGCTATCCCAATGCCGGCATGCCCGATGGCCTGGGCGGGTTTACAGATTCACTCGAGCACATGGTCAAAGGCGTCATCCAATATGCCAAGAACGGCTGGGTCAATATTATCGGCGGCTGTTGCGGCACCACCCCGAATCACATCCGGGCTATCAGCGAAGCAGTGCAAGATTTAAAGCCGCGCACCCGGCCAAACCCGGTGCCCCTTTCCACTTTCAGCGGCACGGATCAATTGGAAATCCGCCCCGAAACCAACTTCGTCATGGTAGGGGAGAGAACCAACGTAACCGGCTCCCGCCGTTTCGCCCGCCTCATTCGGGAAGAACGATTCGAGGAAGCCCTCAAGGTTGCCCGCCAACAGGTCGAGAACGGGGCCAACATCATCGATATAAACATGGACGCTGATCTGATTGACGGCGTCCAAGCCATGACTGATTTCCTCAACCTCGTCGCCGGCGAACCGGAAATCGCCAAGTTCCCCATCATGATCGACAGTTCCAAGTGGGAGATCATTGAAGCGGGTCTTCGCTGTGTCCAGGGTAAAGCCATTGTCAATTCCATTAGCCTCAAAGACGGGGAAGAGACTTTCCTCGAAAGGGCTCGCCTGATTCGCCGCTATGGAGCTGCCACGGTCGTTATGGCGTTCGACGAAGAAGGCCAGGCAGTCACTAAGGATCACAAAGTCGAGATCTGCGATCGGTCCTATCACCTGTTGGTCGATGAAGTTGGTTTTGCCCCTTCCGACATCATCTTCGACACCAACATCCTGACCGTCGGCACCGGAATCGAAGAACACAATAATTACGCCGTCGAATTCTTCGAAGCCGTCCGGGAACTGAAGAAACGCTTCCCCCAAGCAAAAACCAGTGGGGGTGTCAGTAATGTCTCCTTCGCTTTCCGGGGTCCGGACTTCGAGGTCGTTCGCGAGTCCATGAACTCCGTGTTCCTTTACCACGGCATCAAAGCCGGCCTCGACATGGGTATTGTTAATCCCGGCCAGCTCATGGTCTACGAAGACATTCCCAAGGACCTTTTGGAACGCGTCGAAGATGTTATCCTCAACCGGCGCCCGGATGCAACCGATCGCTTGGTGGAATTTGCCAAAACCGTCGGCGCCAAAGAAAAGGGCGATGTCAAAGAGGAAGCCTGGCGGGAAAAGGACGTCAAGGAACGATTGATTCACGCCCTGGTCAACGGCATTTCCGACTTCATCGATCAGGATGTCGAAGAAGCCCGCCAACAATACGAACGGCCGCTGCATATCATCGAAGGTCCCCTTATGGACGGCATGAATGTCGTCGGCGACCTCTTTGGTTCGGGCAAAATGTTCCTGCCTCAGGTTGTGAAAAGTGCTCGGGTCATGAAGAAAGCGGTTGCCTACCTGATGCCCTTCATGGAAGCCGAGAAAGCCGCCGGCAACAACGGCCAACATCAAGCCCGCGGCAAGGTCCTCTTGGCTACCGTCAAAGGGGATGTCCATGACATCGGTAAAAATATTGTCGGCGTCGTTCTGGGTTGCAATGACTACGAGGTGATTGACCTCGGAGTCATGGTTCCTTGCGACAAGATCCTGAAAACCGCGCGGGAACAGAACGTTGACATGATTGGCCTTTCCGGTTTGATCACGCCTTCTTTGGACGAAATGGTTCACGTTGCCAAGGAAATGGAACGGGAAGGCTTCGACATCCCCTTGCTGATTGGCGGAGCTACGACCAGCGCCAAGCACACGGCCATTCGCATTGCTCCGGCCTATCACGAGACGGTTTTGCATGTCAAAGATGCCTCTCGTTCGGTTGGTTCCGTCGAACGCCTTACCAACAAGGTGAGGAAAGCCGAACTGGATAAACAGAACCGTGAACAGCAGCAAAAGGAACGCGAGAGTTACGCCCGCCGCAAAAAGCGTAAGCTGGTTCCCTACGAAACTGCCTGCAAGAAACGCTTCACCATCGACTGGGATAATGCCGACATTCCAGAGCCGGAGTTTCTCGGCAAAAAGGTTATCCGCGAGTTTCCTTTGGAGGAGATTGTCCCGTACATTGATTGGTCCCCTTTCTTCATGTCCTGGGAGCTCAAAGGAAAATATCCGCAGATACTTGAGGACCCCAAGGTCGGCACGGAAGCTACCAAGTTGTTCAAGGATGCCCAGCAACTCCTCAATGAGATCCTTGCCGAGAAATCCTTGAAAGCCGACGCGGTCTATGGGTTTTATCCCGCCAACTCCGAAGGCGATGACATCATCGTTTACAAGGATGACGATCGAAACGAAGAACTGTGCCGCTTCTTTAACCTCCGCCAACAATGGGAGCGCGAGGGACAAACCAACTACCGAAGTTTAGGCGACTACATCGCTCCGGTTTCCAGCGGTAAGAAAGACTTCTTGGGATTATTCGCCTGCACTGCCGGCCGCGGTTGCTTGGAACTGGTGCAGAAATACAAGAAGGACCACGACGACTACAACGCCATCATGGTGGAAGCTCTCGCGGACCGATTGGCCGAGGCGTTTGCCGAGTTTCTCCACGAACGCGTCCGCCGCGAATGGACCTTCGGCAAATCCGAAAACCTGACCCGGGATGACCTCATCGCCGAAAAATATCAAGGCATCCGCCCGGCTGCCGGTTATCCCACCAGCCCTGACCACACCGAAAAGCAAACCATCTGGAAGCTGCTCGACGTGGAAAAGGAAGCCGACATGAAGCTCACCGAAACTTATGCCATGTGGCCGGGAGCCAGTGTCAGCGGCCTCTACTTTAGTCACCCCGAAGCCAAATACTTCGCCGTCGACATGATCACCCGGGACCAAGTGGAAAACTATGCCAAGCGCAAAGGGCTGCCGGTCAAGGAAGTCGAACGCTGGCTTCTGCCGAATTTAGGCTATGATCCGGATTAATAGGAACAGTAAGCCCACTGATTTTGGCCGGTAATCCTCCTCCTAGTCTCAAGCCAGCTCGCTTTAGGTTTCAGGCAGTAACCCGGATTAATAGAAACAGTAAGCCCACTGATTTTGGGCCGTAATCCTCCTCTTATTCTCAAGCCAGCTCGCTTTAGGTTTCAGGCAGTACCCCGAAAGTCCCACTGGTAGCGCCTAGCATAACACTAAAAATCGGAACAATCCCAAAATTCAGTGGGACACCCAGTAGAGTCCCTCTGGCACCTGACTCCCCAAAATCCGTACCCCGGACACCCCGAGCCACAACGGCTCGG
>CAZPPD010000684.1:0-3768 GCA_964588185.1 uncultured Alcaligenaceae bacterium
AAGTTGGTGAAAAGGAGCTTTATGCCCTCTGACAGGGATATGGGATCCTTGAGTTCGAATGAGTGGGATCGGCTCCTTGGTCTGGTAATCCAGTTCGAAGAAGCCTTACGAAAAGATTCCACTGTCGATTTGGGCAATTTTTTGCTCCCCGAAGGAGATCCGCACCGGCTGCTCCTCCTCCATGAATTGATCATAAGCGATCTGGATCATCAATGGCGGGAAGGAAGGCCCGTTGTCCTGGAATCTTATGTCAAACAATATCCCGAAATGGGCCCTCCGGGAGAACTCCCGCCGAAATTAATCTTTGAAGAATATTGGGTCCGCCAACGCAACGGAGACCGCCCGCCATTAGAATCCTATCAGAAGCGCTTTCCCGATCAATTTGAAGAAGTCCACCGGTTGGTTCAGGAAACTTCCAGCCCAACCAATATGGTAACTCCCATTTCCTCAGTGCCGGCACCCAAATCGGCCAAGCCCGTTTCCCAGGGTTCCAACATTTCCATCGGCGGTGGCTACAAACTCATTGAGGTGTTGGGAGAAGGCCAGTTCGGCAAAGTCTGGAAAGCCGAAGCTCCGGGCGGGAAAATGGTTGCCGTCAAGGTTATTAGCTGGCCCGGCATGCACCCGGCAACTTTGCGGGAGCGGCAATCGCTGGAACTGATCAAGCAGCTGAATCACCCTTATCTTCTGGATATTCACTTCTTCGAATATAGCGAGGAAAGCGACCGGTTGATTATTGTGATGGCATTGGCCGATTGCAATCTCCGCGACCGCCTGAAAGCGTGCCGCAAAGAGGGCCATCTCGGCATACCGGCTGAAGAACTGCTGATCTACATGAAGGAAGCTGCAGAAGCACTCGATTACTTGCATTCCAATGGAGTTCATCACCGAGATATAAAGCCCGGAAACATCCTGCTTACAAGCAATCATGTTAAGGTCGGCGACCTGGGACTCGCGCGGGTGATTGAGAGTCAAAAGCGCAGCGACGCCAGCATATTGGGAACTCCGCCCTACATGCCGCCGGAAACATTGCTGGGAGAAATTCATCCCAATAGCGATCAGTATTCCTTGGCGGTGAGCTACATCGAATTGCGGCGCGGAAAATGCCCTTTTAAACGCGGCGAACCTAAAGGGATTAAGGCTAAACATCTTGAAGACGACCCCCAATTAGCGCCATTAACCGATGCCGAAAAAGAAATCTTAATCAAGGCCGGAAAACAAGACCCGGAGGCCCGCTATTCCAGTTGCAAGGCTTTTGTTGAAGCGCTGGAAGAAACCCTTTTGCCCAAGAAAAGTTCTTTAGGCTACAAAAAAAGGAAATTAATCGGCCGGGGAACTTTTGGGGAAGTTTGGCAGGGAGAAGCTCCCGGAAATATACCTGTTGCCATCAAAGTCATTCCTCTGGCAGACCAAGAAAAAGCGCAGAGTGAGCTGGATGCTTTAGAGCTGATCAAGAATTTGGATCATCCAAACCTAGTGAGGATTTTCGCTTTTTGGATTGAAGAGGATCAACTGCACATCGCCATGGACTTGGCCGATTGCAGCTTGCGGACCAAACTGAACGATTACCGCAAGAACCGGGACACGCAAGGCATCCCCTTGGAAAAGCTAATCCATTACACTTACCAATCCGCCTTGGCTTTGGATGATCTGCACAAGGAAGAGGTCGTCCATCGCGATATTAAACCGGAAAACATCCTGCTAAAAGGGGACCGGATTAAAGTTGCGGATTTTGGCTTGGCCCGGATGTTGGAAAGCCAACAGTTCTCGGCAACGACGTCGGGAACGCTCCCTTATATGCCTCCCGAAGTGTGGGAAGGAAAAACCAGTATCCACAGCGACCAATATTCGTTGGCTGCTACCTATGTGGAATTGCGCTTGGGCCACCATTTATTCCAAGTGGATAGTTACGCACAAGCTTATCGAGCCCATGCTCAGCAATCCCCGGATTTATCGGAGTTAACTCCCGGGGAAAAAGAAGTTCTGAAAAAAGCGGTGGCAAAAAACCCCGAAGACCGGTTTCCATCCTGCCGGGCATTTGCAGAGGCTTTGATCGAAGCCACCTCTGTCCATTTGCCAAAGTCCGATACCTTGTCCATTCCAACCGGCGATACGCTTGTCCGCAGCGGCGGCACTATCACCCCGGACGGTTTGGAAGACCAACATTTCCCCACCTTGGTCCCGGATGATTTTCAGAGTAACTCGCCGGGCAAAAGTGCGGTCTGGAAACAATCCGGACCGGTCTCCACTGTTTCCGAAGAAACAAAGAAAGAGTCCAAAGGAAAACTATTGTGGGTAGCCGTTTTGTTACTGGTAGTAGTTGCTGTTGCATGGCCTTTTGCGGCCAATTGGTTTCCTTCTCCGGTAAAGACCAAGAGTATTCAGTTGGAACTTCCTGTTCTGAATAAAATCTATGCCGGGGAAAAGCAAACCTTGTCTTTGCGCGTTGGCCGGGAGAACTGGGACGAACCAATCCAACTATCATTCTCGGAGGTTTCGGATGTAACCTTGCCGGAATGTGAAATCCCCAGGGGTAAAGAATCCATCTCAATTCCAATAATAGTTAAGGCGCATGCTTTTCCCGGAAAACGGGTGTTAAAAATCACCGCAAAATCCGAAGATCTTACCAGCACGAAAGAACTGAACTTCCAAATATTGCCATTGAAGACTTTACCTATTTCAAATGCCGGGACTTTCGAGAAACCGGTCATCGCCAACATCAAAACCATTGATGGCAAGAACTATTACGACAAAATCGATTGCTACGTTCCGGATATGAGCAACGGGAAAATCAAAGTCCGGTTCCTGTTGATTGATCCTGAAGGAGGAGAAGATCCCTTTTACATCATGGAAAATATGGTTTGGAATAAGCTCTTTAATGTGTTTACCGAAACGTCGGGAAATAAATTAGAAAACGAGCGTTGGAAATCGGGACCGATAAAACAATCCCCCGGGCAAAAGCCCAGAAATATCTCTTATCTGGAGAAAGACGGCAAACTCCCAGTCATGCGTGTCTCGGTGATGGACGCACAACGTTTCGCTCAATGGTTGGGAGGAAAAGGGGGCAAACTCCCTTCATTGGAACAATGGAAAGAAGCCGCGGGGTATTACGTTTATAAGAAGAAAGGGATTCCCAAAGGCCCTTATGATGTGGAACTCGACAAAAAGCTGGATAGTGGGACTGTTACGACTGAAGATATCGGTGTTAACCTGATGAAGCAAGGACCACTGGAGGTTGGAGTTGCCAAGCTGGATGTCAGCCCGAAAGGGTGCCGGGATATGGGAGGAAATGGTTATGAATGGACCCGCACCATTGTCGGAGCGGTTGGCAACGTGGACGATTTTTCGTCACATATGGATGCCAATGTATATTTTACCAGCCAATCTTATTTCATCGGTGCGTTTGAACCATTTCGTTTTGAGAACTTTGACGATCCGGAAAGTTATTTCTTTTATCGCAAGGTAAATTCCAGCGACCCAAAACACGAGGAAGAAATCGGCTTTCGAATCGTTATTGAATAGTTTTCGTTTTACCCAAAAATCATTAGACGGGTGATCCTTAACTGCTGTACAATTTTTCTTAAGGGAATAATTTCGATCACCTCATTCACCTTTCCGAATCTTAAATAAAATGAACCTATCCACAAAAGAACTGCAAACAACTCTGAATTTCCGCGTTGAAATCAGCAGCCTTTCCCTGGGAGATTTCAGTTATGTTGGCGGGCTGGAATCAGTCGCCGTGGGGGCACAGGAAACCGATCGCCCAGG
>CAZPPD010000685.1:0-3768 GCA_964588185.1 uncultured Alcaligenaceae bacterium
ATTAGGGCTCTGCTTCCCGTAAATTTTATTGATATTCAGCGCCAAACTTCTTCTCGGGGTTCTAACTCTAACCAAAACAAAGTCTACTGGGAACTGGATTACCCTGACCAAGGAGAAGAAGAAGACGGCAAGGCCATCACCTTGGTATCTCGTTTCGAAGAGCTCTTGATCGAAGCCGTGGAAAAGCGGCTGCGGGCGGATGTTCCGGTCGTTTCCTATCTGAGCGGGGGCGTAGATTCTTCCATCGTTGTAGCCATTGCCAACAAAGTCCGCGGCAACCCCATTCCGACCTTCACTATTCGTATTGATGATCCGGCTTTGGATGAAACCAGTGAAGCCGCCATTGTGGCTCGCCATGTGGCATCCTATCCCGCAGTGGTGAATTGTGGTGCCAACGAAGTGCTGAACACCTATCCCGCCTTAATTCGGGCTGCAGAAGGGCCGGTAATCGATACTAGTTGTGCCGCCTTGTTGTTACTGGCCCAACGAGTGAATGGGGATAGCTACAAAGCAGCTCTCACCGGAGAAGGAGCAGATGAATGGCTGGCGGGGTACCCCTGGTTTAAAGTGAACAAGCTCCTGGGGATGATGGACTTTATTCCGGGAGTTCGAGTCAGCCAATTCGCCCGGCGAACATACCTGCGGATGATTGGTGCTCCCTTGTTCCCACGCGAGATTGTCCAGCGAACCCAGGATCATGTCGGCGGCCACAACGGCTGGCTTGACATCTATGGCCTCATGAGCATCGCCAAGCTTCGTTTTTATAACGAGGAAATGCGCGAACTCATGATTGCTAACAATCCGTATGAAGATTTACGATTAAACCAGGCCCGGATTAAAAAGTGGCATCCTTTTAACCGCTCCTTGTATCTGGGCGGTCGGATTCACCTTCCGGGGTTGCTGTTAAATGGTAAAGGGGACCGGGTGGCGATGAATTCTTCCGTGGAAACACGTTATCCCTTTTTGGATGAGAATGTGGTCGAGTTTCTTTCCCGGATTCATCCCCGCTGGAAATTACGAGGCCTGTTCCGCGACAAATACCTGCTTCGGTTAGTGGCGGAAAGATGGTTGCCCAAACAGATCGCCCGCCGCCAAAAAGCGATGTTCCGGGCTCCTTTTGACAGCTTCCACATTGAAAACCCGCCGCGCTTTGTGGACCAGCTGTTCAGCCGCGAATCCCTTAACAAAACCAAGTACTTTGATGCCGAGGGAGTTTTGCACTGGAGAAAAACTTTCCGGGAAATGAGTCCCCGCTCGGGACATCGGCTGTCGGTGGAGATGGGGCTGGCTGGGGTATTATCGACTCAATTGTGGCATCATTTGTTTATTGATCCGACGTTGTGCGAACTGCCGGGATATAAGCTTGTGAAACAAGCCTGCTCGGCATAAAGATTAAAGAGAATATTTCGCCCTCAGGGTCTCTCCGATTGGGGCATCCTGAGATTGGCCAAAACAAACTGCAAGAAGATAAAGGAGCTTGAGGAGGGTCTTACTAATGATAAATAGCCAAGCAAAATACCAGTCGCTCCAAGACCCAAGGTTGAAAGAAAAACACCAAGAACTCCGCAAAACCGATAACGTTACCAATGTCCTCTACCTGATGCGAACTTACCTTTTCCTCGCCTTGGTTATTGGCGGAACCATTTGGTTCTACTACTTCCAGGCGAGCCAGGGAATTTCCTTTTGGTGGAATATTCCAGTCACCATTGTGGCCATCATTTTAGTGGGTGCTGGGCAGCATCAATTAACCGGATTGGCACATGAAGCCTCGCACCACATCCTGTTTAAGAACCGAAAACTTAATGATTTGGCCTCCGATTGGCTGTGCATGTTTCCCTTGTATAGCTGCACTCAACATTACCGCCTGCAACATCTTGCCCACCACCAATTCGTTAACGACCCGGCTCGTGACCCCGATGTCTCGCAATTGCAAACCAGCGGGCATTGGCTGAACTTCCCTTTGGCCAAAGGAGAATTCCTGTGGACGTTGGTCAAGCAACTGTGGATTCCCAACCTGATTCGGTACATGCGAATCCGAGCCGCGTACAACTCCATTCCCACCACCAAGAATCCGTATCTCAAGAAAGGATGGAAGCCATCCAAGATCCCGGTCGGGGTGGGCATACTTTATATGCTTTCCTTGGTGGGAGTTTTGGCTGCCCTGGTTCTTACTGGAAATGCTCTCCTGTTGGCCATAATTCCGCCCATCCAATGGCTGGCAATCATGGTCTTTTATGCCACCATTCCCAATAACATGTATCACCAAAGCCGGGTGCATCCGGTAATTTCCACGCGGGCGATGAGTTTAATGCGCGTGACTTACATCACCGCGCTTTTTTGGGGATTAGCTGCTATAAGCTACTGGGTGGATGGTTGGGCCACGCTGTATTATTTCCTACTCTGGGTGGTACCGATTTTCACATCGTTTTCGTTCTTTATGATCCTCCGCCAACTGGTGCAACACGGCAATGGCGATCGCGGTTGGTTGACGAATACCCGAATCTTTCGCGTAAATCCCCTCATCAATTTTGCAGTCTTTCCAATGGGTCAGGATTATCATTTGCCCCATCACTTGTTCGCAAGTATTCCCCACTTTCGCTTAAAGCAATTGCATAAGGAATTGATGGACTGTGAGGAATATCAACAGCAAGCCATTCATGTGGAAGGTTATTTCTTCTCGCCGACCCACCCCCCTAAGAATCCAACGGTGTTGGATGTCCTGGGACCTGAATATCATCATAAGGCTGCGGAAATTTACATTGATAACGAAGTGTTGGAGGGAGAACGGGTCGAAGATAAAGATGAAATTCTTCAGCAGGCGGAAGAAGAAAAGAATCGCCGGCGGAATGAAGTTCAGCAGTTTTCCAAACCCGCCTTGTCTGAAAAGTCATCCTGATTTCTATCGAACCGGTATCGGTCCAAAAAGTTGGTAGCCGAATTTGCATGGATCAGATACCCATGATTTAACGCCTTGACAGGTTTTCGTTAAGGGTGCTAGGGTTATATTCACACGAAGAGTGTGGCTTGCCGAGAAGGGGCTTCCCAGAATGCCGCTAACAATAGAAGAATATGCAACCTATTTGGATAAACAGGACCACCTCAGCTGGCCTTCCCCTCCGGATATCGACAAACCAAAAGCCAAGCCTCATCTCGCCGAACTCCCCAAAGTCCAAGCCGTCACCTGGAGCGTCTATGGCACCTTATTGGCTATAAGCCAAGGGGAACTTCTCTTTGAACACCCACAGAAGTTCATCATGGACATTGCCTTGGACAAGACCCTCCAGGAATTCAAAATGTGGGGGTCGATGACCCGAAAGCCGGGACAACCCGCTGAATATTTGGGCGAGATGTATCATAAAGTGATGGAGGAACTCCAATCCTTACCCTCTCCGGGAGAAAAACATCCGGAAATTGAATCGGAAAAGATATGGGAAGGAGTCATCAAGAAGCTGCTGCAAAAAGATTACCAGTTTAATGTGGGCTTTTATGGTTCGTTAAATGAGTTCAGCCGCAAAGTCGCCTATTTCTTTCACACCAGCTTGCAAGGAACCAGCTGTTATCCCGGAGCAGCCGATATCTTGCAGCACCTTTCCGATACCGCCGAAAACCAAGGCATCATTGAAAATGGCCAGTTTTTTACACTCTTGCAACTCAAAAGAGGATTGCTAGAACAAAATAGTCAGATAACATTAGAAGAGGTGTTGGAACCTTCGATGTGTGTTCTTTCCTGCGACCATCGGTCTCGAAAGCCATCCCAGCGACTCTTTC
>CAZPPD010000686.1:0-3764 GCA_964588185.1 uncultured Alcaligenaceae bacterium
CCCTTGGAAGACTAACCCGCGCTTGCTGACCCGCCTCAACACGCCCACGCCTATCTCATCTCGATCATATTTCGGGAATTTCCCTATACCTCGTTTCTTCAGGAACTTGCAGACTTCCCGGCTCGCATCACTGTTAATGTGAATTGTTTTCGTTTTTCCAACAGTTCTGTCTGCCTCTCGGAGAAACAGCTTATAAAGCTTTGTGGTCCTTTCCTGTAAGCCGGTCGCTTTGTTTATTAAGGTAGTTAAATCTTTTCGCTCCTTGGGGGTCACGCCGTTTATATCCAAAGCCGCTTCCAAGACATCAACCGCTTTTGAATGGGACAATCGGGAGTTGTTAAGAAGTGCAACGAACAACGCTTTCTGGACGGAGGGGTCCTGCATATCCTGAGGACTTAACGTTGACATGGCTTAACCTCGGACTTATTTCCGCAACAACCAAAGCAGATTGGGAATCAAAGATACCCACTAGAAAATTGATCCGCAAGTTTTCAGACAAACAAAATTAGTTTGATGGCAAGAAAGGAAATGGAAAGGGCGATAGAAAAATGAGGACAGACACAAAGAAATGACGATGCCTGCCCTTCCCGGCATTACTCGCCAAGGTAGGGCATCAAAGCCATCACTCGAGCCCGTTTGATCGCTACCTTTACCGCGCGTTGAAAAGCAGCACAATTACCGCTTCGCTTGCGGCTAAACAATTTCCCTTGGCTGGTGCACATCTTCTTCAAACCTTGAACATCTTTGTAATCCACAAAAGCAGGGCGAGGACATCCTTCTTTGGTGCAGAATCGGCACCGGTTCTTCCGGCCTCGACCTAGTTTCTTTCTTACCATCAAATTGCCTCAGTATTGGTTACCTATTTGAGAAAGTCCACAAACCAAAAAGTTAAGATAGAGGTCCCACCAAAAAGTGTCAATCATTTTTCTTTGTTTGGGTGTTCCACTGGATTTTGGGAACTTCATATATTTTGGGTGCCATGCTCGCCCCTGCAATTCTGAATCTCCCGCGTTTTTCCCGAAAGTTAAGGGCTTTGAGAATCTGGGCGAGCATGCTTCAGACCAATTAGAATCCCAAACAAAATTCGGTGGGACACCCTTTTTTTCCAGAACAGCGCAAAAGACTGCCCCTGCCGGGTTACCGCAGGGGCTGGGGGTTGGCTAAGTTTTGATTTGTTGTTCGGTAGGATATTTGGAATGAGGAAGCAGGCCAAAGACCACTGTTGTTTCCGAGACTGTCGAGGGTCGAGAGATCGGGGGAATCTCAAACAACACTCTCGGTCCACAGGGCGGTCGGGGAAGGCCGCATGAACCATCGGGGGAATGGTTCCGGGTTGTGAATCCTTGGCCCTCGCTTCCGCGTCGTCGGACAAGTCGTTTAACTAATATGCAAGGGCCGTGCCAATACTTGGCATTAATCTTTCCGAAAATTCTAAGACATTAAATAGCAATTGGTTGTGGTTTTATTGAGATTTTCGATCGAACAATCCTGATTTGTATAAATTGTACAATTCCGCAATTCCACTGTAACAATTACCTTCACCGAGGGGATTTATTCCCTTCCATCCTGTAATTCCTGCAAACAAGCAAAGTCTAAGGGGAACCAAGTTCCTCCAGAAAATAGGCGGCTCATTTACGAAAAGGGGGACCACTGGTCCCACTGCATTTTGGGATTCTTCAGATATTCTTGTGTGCCATGCTCGCCTTGCCATTCTGAATCTTTCGCCTTTTTGCTTAAAAATAAAGTACTTTGAGAATCTAGGCGAGAATGCTTCAGACCAGTGTGAGGGAACAAAACCCAAATCCAGGGGGCCACCCTCACCAAAGACTTGAAAGACATTCCGGAAGGTTGGAAACTAATACTGTTGCTGCCAACACACCCCTTAGAATTTGGAACCAACTGCAATGGATTGTCTGACTTTCCTATCCAAAATTAGCCAAACCAAAGTCCACCCCCTCTACGTGGTTGCCGGGGATGAGGATTTCCTCAAGCGCCTGGCAATCCAAGCCCTCAAACAACTCGTCCTGGAAGGCGAGATCAATGATTTCACCTTCTCCATTCATCCCGGGGACAAGGCAACGTATGCCGGGGTCATGGATGAGTTGCAGACCGTTCCCTTCATGGGACCCCGGCGGTTGGTGATCGTGGAAAATGCCGATCCCTTCGTCAGCGGCAATCGGGCCCGGCTGGAAAAGGGAATCAAAAACCTCCCCGGCACCGGTGTCTTGGTCCTGGAGGTAAAAAGCTGGCCGTCCAACACCAAGCTCGCCAAGGCAATCAGCTCCAATGTGACCGTCACTTGCAAAGCCCCCTACGCCTCAAAAATCCCCGCTTGGTGTGTGAGCTGGGCCAAGGACAACTACGACAAGCAACTCACCAAAACCGCAGCCGATTTGCTGGTTGAACTGATCGGTCCCGACATGGGTCAGTTGGACCAGGAACTCAACAAGCTGGCCATTTACGTCGGAAGCAAGAACCGCATCACCGACGAGGATGTGGACAAACTAGTCGGCCGCAGCCAGGCCCAAAACACCTGGAAGATTTTCGATGCCATCGGCAACGGCAACGTCAAGGAAGCGCTGGGAATCCTGGACCGCCTCTTCGAACAGCGGGAGGAGCCCTTAAAGATCCTGGGTGCCTTCAGCATGCAGCTCCGCAAGCTAGCCAAAGCCGGCCGCCTGACTGACCAAGGCATGACTCCCGGAGCCGCCCTCCAAAAAGCGGGAGTCCCGCCTTTTGCCCAGAGAGGCAGCGAACAACAACTCCGCCACTTTGGCCCGCAACGAACTTCCCGGCTATATGACTGGCTCTTGGAGTTCAACCTAAACCTGCGCGGCAACAGCCAACTGGATCCCCGAATCCTATTTGAACGCTTGGTGATCCACCTGGCAGCGAAAGAGGGATCCTACAGCCGTTAACCCCGTCAGTTGACGGCGAAGCCCCCTCTAAATTTGGCGACTTCTAAAGACATTTCAGCACCTAAAGAGCCAATTAGGGAAACGAACGGTAGCATGGTGGACAATGAAGGCCCATGGTTGCCAAGATTCGGAGGGAGAGTAGAGTCGAGAGCAGGATGCGGAAAACTGCACGTCCGATTTGATGAGCGGGATGTAGAAACGGAGTGGCGGAAATTAGGGCACCTGCTCCCCGAAAGAGCAGGCAACAGACCAAGCCAATACCAAACCCATCGCGCCAAATCTTGGGTTGTGCTTGAGAAAAGGGTGGATGTCCAAAAAAGGTCCTTAATAAGGGCAAGCATGGCACACATTAACAAACTATTGTTTGGGTTGGGAGTGGGCTGATATGCCGCAGCTGACGATGCCACCCCGCCGGCCTAGATCGAAATGAACAGTCATGTTTGCATGTGAGTGAAGTTCGGCCAAGCATGCTCTTCGAAGACTCAGGGCGTGCCACACGTGCCACACGACCGACGTCAGCCCTGCTCATCTGCCATTCCGACAGCTTAACCCTGCCCATTCGACAATCTGGCAGGATTCCAGAAGAACTCTCCCTTCCCATTCATGACACATCTCATTTGCCGAAAACAAGTTAAGGCGAAGCGATTCTTGGGCATGCAAGTTGCAACATCCGTGACATGCAAAAATTGTACAGTCGTTCGGAGGACACGGAAATGAGCGTCAAGCCATTAGGCGATCGGATTTTAGTTCAGCGGCAAGAAGCGGTGGAGAAAACTACCGGGGGAATTATTCTACCCGATTCTGCCAAAAACAAACCGCAACAAGGGAAAGTGATGGCGGTCGGCC
>CAZPPD010000687.1:0-3759 GCA_964588185.1 uncultured Alcaligenaceae bacterium
GTAAAGTTAACATCATTGCCGTTCAGAGTGGTATCCGTGCCAATGAAGACCGTGCCGTTGTAGATTTGATCGCCGCCATTGGCGCCGGCGGTCGTTTCTACCCCGCCGCCGTTAATGTTGATCGTCGGCACGTTCACGATGAGGTCGGAAGCAAACGACAATGCATTGCTGATGGTCAAGGTGTCGCCTGGTCCACCATTAATGGTGATCGAACCATTGGTAGGTGGAGTAAAAGCAGTAGATTCAAAGGTAGCCGGTGAGTCGGTACTCTCCAAGCGAAGGTCCCCACCGCCAATATCGCTGAGTTGAGCATTGTCAGCACCTGCCGGCAAATTGAACATAAAGTCGATAGCAGTGCTACCGGTCATATCCACCGGTTCCAGTCCCGTGTAGGTGATGGTACCGCTATCCGTCCCGGTGATGTCAATAGTTCCCGAACTGCCGTTGGTCATGTTATGAGTGACCACCCCAAAATTACCATTGTTGAGGAAGAGCCGATCACCGGGTGCACTCGTGGGGTCTCCGCCATCGAAATCAACTCCACCCGATGGAACCGGATTGTCCGTTCCACCGTAGTCAATTCGCAAGGTATCTGCACCCGCATCGGAGCCATTGATGATCACGTCGGTGATGCCGGTGTAATCCACACTGCTGAGGATATTGCCGACGTTGCCGGTCTCGTAGATCCTCAAGATGTTGTTGTCCACATCCATCGTGTAGTCCAAGAAGGACGGATCGGCATCAAACGTAAAGGTGGAACTTACGGTGAGAGTGGTGGTATCGGTGTCGGTATTGTTCAACGTTCCCGAATCATCGCGGACAATCAAATCAATATTGTGGACACCTAGGCCCAAGCTACCTCCACCGGACATGTTTTGCGTGGCTTGCCAAGGAATGGTTTGCATGACCAAGCTGCTGAAGGCCGTTTCTGGAGTGCCGTCCTGATCAAAGTCCCAAGCGTATTCCAAGTTGTCATTGGTATCGGGATCCGAACTACCGGCAGCACTGACCATGAAATCTTGGCCCGGATCTGTTGTGTAAGGCCCATTGGCATTGGCAGTTGGGGTGTCATTGGTACCTTCGATGTTCACCGTAAGCTTGCCAAGACTTCCCGACTGGGAGAAGTTGTTCGTTGAATCGATGCTTATGCCGAAAACGCCATCTTCTATTAAACGCCATCCATCACCGACACCCCCAAAACCAGTATCACTTCCGGGCTTAATTGCTAATTCAAAGTCATTACCACCACCACGCTCAAAGAAGAATGCATCCAGGAAAAGAATGTCTCCAGCGTTTACCGTGAAGACACCAATAGATTCATTGTGACCTGTCGTTCCATTCATTTGCAGGAAATTGGTTCCAGTTCCTGAACCGCTATTAATTTGGCCACCATGAGCAGTAAAGCCGGTGAAAGAAGAACTACCACCTGGGGTTACGTCAGTAAGCTCCAGCCGTCGTCCGTCATCACTTAAAGCGGCGATTGAGTAGGTGCCACCTACATTGAAAGCCATATACGTTTGACCGCGGATGCTGTAGTCATCGGCACCACCTGCTCCACCCGGAACAGTTCCACCACTTCCTCCGGGACCATTATTATTGATTGAGGCTCCACCAAGGTCCGGGTTTCCGTTGCCCCCAGTAAAATCACCTCCGCCATCATAATTGACTCTGGTTTCGGTGTCGATTTCGATCTGAATATTATAGTTTGTTCCATTTGCAGCGATATTGCCAATTGTACCATCTTGAACCGGACCGTTGCCTAGATCAATTTGATCCCAAATTCCTAAAGTTTCATCGGTATTGTTAAGCTGAGTATCGCCGCCACCACCTGTTTCTTGAAAAGCGATTATGTTGAACAGCCCGTCACCGGTGACAAATGGATCGGAGACCGTGTACATAAACATGTCCATCAACATTTCCCCTTCACCCAAGGCTTGAACGGCATTGTTGCCGTTGTCCAGGTTGTAGGTGAAGCTGCCGTCAGTATCCCAATCTAAGGTCCCGAACGATCCATTCACATTGTTGTTGGGATCGGTCTCGCCTTCAATATCCGTGACTGTCAAGGAACTGGCAGCGTGGTCCGGATCGTCATCATTGGTAACCAGGTTACCGGAATCGGATAAGGTGACATCTTCCTTCACGTCAGCCGTATCATCTACCGCATTCGGGGAATCGTTCACCCCATTAATGGTGATGGTCAGTGTCGCCGTGTCGGTCATGGCGTTACCGCCGGAATGGTTGTCGGACATGGTGTAGGTAAAGGTGTCCGTGAGGGTCTGACCGGGGAGCAATGCTTGGACAGTAGAATTGGCATCATCCAATTCATATGTGTAGTTTCCATTCCCTTGGGTATTGGGAGTCCAGGTCAAAGTTCCATAGTCACCCACGATAGTGCCGCTCATGTCGGTTCCCGATGCCGAATTGGAGATTTGCGTTACACTAAAGGAACCCGAGCCGTCGTCTACATCAGTGTCATTGCTGAAGAGGTTTCCAGAAACATCGTTTGTCGAAACGGTATCGTTTGCCAGTTCCGTGATGGAATTGGTGTCGTTGCCGGCATTGGGAGCATCATTAATGCCGATCACCTGAATGCTGACCGTTGCCGTGTCCGTTGTTCCTGGAGGTAAGCCAAAGAAACCAACATTATCAATGACAAAGGAGGCACCACCATGAGCTTCGCCGTAAAAAGCTAAGCCGATGTTATCGAAGCCGCCCATGAAATCGATGGGAATGGATACCGTTTCGAAGCCGTCTCCTTCCGTTAGACCTGGAATGGATGTCGTGTTATCATTGATAATCACGACAGGATTATCTCCGGTTTCTCCGTCCAACCGAGTGGCACCTTCAATATCAAATTCGTCTCCGGCTCCAACATCGCCGTTTTGCGAATCAATCCGAGGATCGTCTCCGTCCCACCCGTAAACGTAAACCCGCAGATCGATTTGACCAGGGTTCCCCGATCCATTTTGATCCCAATCCAGGTCAAACTCAAGGATTCCAGGGCCGGTAGTCGCTTTGTTGTCCACGAGTCGGTTCATTGCCGCTTGGGCTTCTGTTGATGCGTTCTGGTTCAACACTAAAGCGTCCCCGGAAATTCGCCATTGGTCTCCACCATTTCCACCGCCATCGTCGGTGAGTAACCAGGTATCTGCCGGACCAAAGTTTTCGATATCCTGAGTGGTATCGCCAATCGTGGTTCCCGCTGCACTGAAATCACCATTCGTCAGAAGGTTTAAAGGTACATTCGGAGGCATTCCTTCTTGAATGGTGTAGGTAAAGGTATCTGTGAATGCTTCACCTTCATTTAATGAATCCAGTACTCCGGAAGGGTCATAATCGAAAGCGCCAGTCACCAGATCTACTGTTACGGAAGCGCTATTAGCACTTTGACTGTCGAAACCAATGATCTCAATTGGGTCGTTGGTAGTGCTGCTGTCATTGGTCAGCAAACTGGGACCACCTACGATTGCAGTATCTTCATCCGTCGTAAAAGCCGGATCGGGGAAAACTGCCGGGTCATCCACGGCCATTGGAGCTGGGACAATGCGATCCTCCAGCATTTCCAGCAGCAAGCGTTGCTTTAAGTTCCACTGGAAATTTTTGTTGTTTGATTTCGGGGTCTTCCGGTTTGGTGGGAAAGGATTGAAAGAACTCATGGTGGACAGGCTCCCTTTAAAAAGGTTAAAACTTAATTGTTCTTATCTCCACAATGGAGGTAACCGGTGTCGGTGGTGCCATCAAGCTTCCATTGCTCCGCTG
>CAZPPD010000688.1:0-3759 GCA_964588185.1 uncultured Alcaligenaceae bacterium
TAGACTTCCTAACCGAGGGCGAGTTTTTTGCTGACGGCGAAGAAGTAGGTATATATCGAGCGAACTATTTATTTCGAGCCGTATGGGTAGAGGGTGACCGGCAACAGATTCGGTTTACATTTTTTCCCAATTCTCTGCGCATAGGTATGTATATTTCCGGAATCTCATTGGGAATAATTATCCTTTCCTTTTTAGTATCATTTGTACCCGCTTCTATTTCTAAACCACGTCCCCGGACTGGTTAACTTGCCAATGTTCTTCCCATTCAGACCGGAGGAGCCCCATTACGATAGTGTCCCAATACTGGCCGTCTCGATAATGTTCCTGGCGTAATATTCCTTCCTGCTGAAATCCTATTTTTTCATAAACATGGATTGCTCGTTCGTTGTACTCAAATACTTGCAACATTACCCGGTTGAGATTCAACGTATTAAACCCATAATCCATCATTAAATAACCAGCCTCGGTGCCATAGCCTTTGCCCCAGCATTGCTTATCGCCGATGTTGATGCCAAAGACCGCATGGCGATTCTTGAAATTCAATTGATGAAATCCAGTAACTCCAATAGCCTGATCGTCACTGGTGCGGGCGATTAACAGGCAAATATCGGCATCACTATGATTGACCTTGTCAATAAATTCTTCTTCGGCTTGCAAATTAAAAGGCCGGTAAATCAGCAAATAACGCCCAATTTCGGGATCATTAACCCACGGTTGGACAATCCGAGCATCCGCCCGTTCCAATGGACGCAGATAAACCTCTTGGCCTGTGAGAAATGGATTAATCATGAGGATTCTGATTTCTGTTTATAGTTTTTATCACCCATGGTTATGATTTTGTGCCTTCCACTTGGATGGAGTTGCCGCAGGAAAGAAAAAGCGGCCTCGCCCCCCTGAAACTTTTCCCAGCCTGAATAGTTTTGGGTGGATTTGGTGAATCCCGTCCAGGGTCGCTTGAGAAATCCGGGACGGGTCAGTACACTTGATTCTGTGAAGATCCAGGAACACCTTGATTGACCCCATCGGAAGGAAAAGCCAATGAATATCCCAGTGAAGCATACGATTTTCTATCTCACTTTACTATGCATGACCACCCTTACCCTCCCTGCTGCTTTCGCGGGCGGAAATCATCCGCTGGTTGGAAAAAAAGCACCGGAACTTAATGCCGACCACGCCTTCAATGGTGAGGTGGTTAATCTAAGTAGTTTGCTGGGAAAAGTAGTATTGGTGGATTTTTGGGCGGTTTATTGCGGCCCATGCAAAGCGACCTTGCCTTGGATTCGGGATTTGCACAAATCCTACCGCAACAAAGGCCTGGAAGTGATCGGCGTTACCACCTATTTTCCCAGTTTTGCTTTCGACAAAGAATCCGGAATCGTCAAAAAACTGTCCAATGATCAAACCGTGAAACCGGAAGATCAACGGGTCATGCTGAAAGACTTCGCCAGCCACAACAAACTGAAATACCGCCAATTGATACTGGATGAAGATGCCTGGAAAAAGGCCAGCCAACAATTTGGGGTAAAAAGCATCCCAATGGTTTACTTGATCGACAAGCTTGGCAATGTCCGCGGAGTATTCAACGGCAGCGAAGAGATCAACTCCGATGATTTGGAGGAGAAGATTGGCACGCTCCTCAAAGAGCAACAATAGTCCTTTACCTTCTGGTGCCCATGGGAAATCTCATGGGCATTTGTTCCTCCTAAAGGTAGTCCTCCCGGATTGGATTAAAAATATCCAGAGCCTTTACGGTGTTGTCGAGAGCAATCACTTTATGGGCCACATTTCCGGGAATGGTGTACATGTCTCCGGGTCCCAACGTTTTCTCCACTCCTCCGACAATAAATACCGCTTTCCCTTCAATCACCATGCCAACTTGCTCGTGCGGGTGGCTATGTTCTTCCACGACCGAATTCGGCTCCAATACCGCCAGCGACAGCATCATCTTCTCGCAAGCACAAGTTTGGATGTTTACGCCCGGAAAAATGGCATGCCGGGAACACTGTTCCGGGGTTGGGAAATAATTTTCCATGATATTCCTCTGCATAAGGGAGACGCATCTACTGCTTTTGTTATGGCAAGCCTTATTCTTATGTTAGTATACACATTTATACTATTCGAGGCAATGTGAGCAGGGATGATTGTCAATCGAAAAGTTCGCCGGGAAGCTTGGCCGAAACCGTTAGCGACGGTGGACAGAGAACCGGCACAGCCGTTTATTGACGGTGAGATGAATGCCAACCATTGTCAATCGATGATAATGTCTATTTTTGGCCACGGATATCATGGTTCACACGGTGATCGGCAGGAATTAACATTCATTGTCACCTAATAACCTAAGGAAAATTTGGAAAAGAGCTGCGCCACCTTTTTTCTTTCCTTTTAACATTCATTTTCACCTAACCTAATTGGAAAATTTGGAAAAGAACTGGGGCCCCCTTGTTTCTTTCAATCCCTTTGTTTCATTTCCAATCGTCGTTAGGATGGCGTTGGGAAGGCTGTGGGCATCGCAAACAAAAACCCGCTGTTTGGCCCCTCCTTTCGGAGTGGCCGATTCCTAGACCGCGAAATTGGGTGAGCATGTTTAAGCCACATCTTTTAGAGGATTTCATAAATGGCTGAAGGAAAACGATTTATCTGTAATAAATGCAATTGGAAAATCATCGCGTGGTCGGATGGAAATCCCTACTACATAGATTATCTTGGGAAGAAACATTATGCATACCATCCAAACCACCATAAGCTCTCTTGGTGTGTTGGAAACGATTGGCCTCAGCTTTGCCTGGAGTGCGGGGAGGAATTCAAAAATGATACTCGTGAACCAAGCTACGAATGTCCGAAGTGCGGAGATTGGAAGATTATTTCAACATTCCGGTTGGAAGGAGAAAACTGTCCGTTTTGTAAGGACGGAGTGTTTAAGAAAGACCCGAAGTACCGGGTTATTTCTTAAGATCACAACTTTGGATTTGGTGGAGAAAAGTCATCCTGTTACGTGCTTAATGCCCTGTCCGAAGCACTTTCAAAGCTTGGGCACATGTTCTTGCCGACCAAAGTGAAATTTGTAATCCTTGGGTAAAGTTGAACCAGAAAAAACAATGGAATTTCTGGAAGGAATACTCAATGTCCTTCATGGACATATCCAAGCGGACTGTTTTTTCTCTCCAGATAGGGATGAAAAATGCAGGAATATGATAATTAAGTTGATTTCGAATTGCAAAACAAGTTTGGATATTTGTGTATTCAATATAACCGATAATTTTATTCGCGAACCGGTATTACAGGCTCATATGCGCGGGGTCAAGGTTCGAATTATTACGGATGACGAACAGATAAAAAACCGAGGATCAGACATAAGAATGTTCCATCATAATAGAATTCCAGTTCGAATCGATGAACTTGAAAACCAAATGCATCACAAATTTGCTTTGTTGGATAACTCTGAACTTCTGACTGGAAGTTTTAATTGGACTAGAAAAGCAACTGAGCGTAATTACGAAAATATTATTGTCACGAATCACGGAAAACTAATCAGGAAATTCGCAATTACGTTCGAAAAGCTGTGGGAAGAATTGCGCGAATTTAAGTTCTAGGAAACAAAAGAGGATTGAACTGCTGGGGCACCGGGACAATTGATGTCATTGGCTGGGGTGGACTTGTCAAGCTAATCATCCTTTTGTCCCCCATTTGGATGTTGGGACGGGTTTTCCAAGATACACCCCCCCAAGCGCAGTATGCAGCCTCAGGAATTCAGCTCGTTCG
>CAZPPD010000689.1:0-3744 GCA_964588185.1 uncultured Alcaligenaceae bacterium
ATTCGTTTGTGTTGTATTCAGAAGTGCTGATTCGGGAATTCTGGCATCGATTTTTATGATCGGTTTCTGTTTTGGCAAAGAAGATATCACTAAGATCAAATTTGTTTAAATGGGTGCAAGTTAAATGACCCCGGGTTAATTACGCTGGCAAAGACTAAAACTCTTCAGAGTTTGAATGCTATTTCTCCCAAAGCAATCCAAACCTTCAAGGAAAGGCATCCGAAATGCCAAGCAAATCTTGGTAGTAACAACTCTGACCGCTGAACCGCGGTGGCGGCCCACCGCTAGAAACCCAAATGCCCGAAGAAACAAAGGCGTAGTTACTCCCGACCGCTTGCCGCCCAGTAGCTTGCTGCGTGCCGGCGTGCAGTTGCTATGGCAAAGCTACGATTTGATCTGCCAACTGCAACAGCAAATGAAAAGATTTTGATCCGGGAGGCCGAGCAGATCGAGGTGGTACAGCCAGGCACCGTATGCAAGGCTTGTTTTTCACAATGCAGTTGATAAGTTCCCTGGAGGCAGCGACTTTCGTTCGAATGCACTCTTGACGAATTTATTGCTTGCTAAAATCTTCCGAGGTTTGCATGTTAAGGTCCATTACCAATTACACTCGCGTGCTGTCGATCGTCGGCGACATTCTTATCGTCCGCGCCTCTGGAATCGGCCTGGGAGAACTGGCCACCGTCGAGAACTGGGACCGGGAAATCTCTCTGGCCCAGGTAATTGAGATTCAAAAAGATGCGGTGTCACTTCAGGTGTTCACCGGCGGAAAGGGACTCTCCACCGAAGCACGGGTGCGGTTTCTTGGGCACCCCTCGCAGGTCATTTATTCGGAGAACATTCTTGGCCGGGTTTTCGACGGGGCTGGTCGGCCGATCGACGGCGGCCCAGAATTGAAGAACGATCCGCACATTGCGGTCGGCGGGCCGACAGTGAATCCGACCATGCGCATCGTTCCCAAACGCATGATTGAGACCAGGGTGCCGATGATCGATGTGTTCAACACCCTGGTGGAAAGTCAAAAGATCCCGATCTTTTCCGTCGCCGGCGAGCCGTACAACCAGCTGCTGGCCCGGGTCGGCATCCAGGCCGATGCCGAGATCATCATCTTCGGCGGTATGGGATTGATCTTCGACGATTTTCATTTCTTCCGTTCGACCTTTGAAACAGAAGGAGTGTTCCCCCGCTCGGTCATGTTTGTCAACCAGGCCTCAGACCCGATTGTTGAACGGTTGTTGGTGCCGGATATGGCTCTCAAGGTGGCGGAACGGTTCGCCGTGGAGCAGAATAAACGGGTGCTGGTCTTGCTCACGGACATGACCGCGTATGCGGACGCGTTGAAGGAAATCGGCATTGCCATGGAACGGGTCCCGGCCACCCGCGGCTACACGGGGGATTTGTATAGCCAGCTGGCCGTCCGCTATGAACGGGCTTGCGATTTCCGCGGAGCCGGGTCGGTGACCATCCTGTCGGTCACCACCATGCCCGGCGGGGACGTGACCCATCCGGTCCCGGACAACACCGGCTACATTACCGAGGGCCAATTTTATTTGCACGACAACGTGCTCGACCCGTTCGGTTCGCTGTCCCGCTTGAAACAACAGGTGGTGGGCAAAACCACCCGCGAGGACCACGGTCAGTTGATGAACACCATGGTGCGGCTGTATTCCAGTGCCAGGGATGCGGAGAAGAAACAGGCGATGGCATTTGACCTGTCCCCGTTTGATCACAAGCTACTAAAATACGGCAAACTGTTTCGCAACCGGTTCATGGACATTAACGCGTCGATGTCATTGATCAAGGCGTTGGACTTTGGTTGGAAAACTTTGGCCGAGTGTTTCGAGCCGGAAGAGTTGTTGATGAAACAAAATCTGATTGACAAATACTATCCCCACCCCACAAAAACTTTCTGAAACAAGGTCAAACAGCTACAGGTTCGTGAATGCCCATGAGAGTAGCCCTGAATAAAAATGCGCTCAAGCAACAACAAGACAATCTCACTATGTACCGCCGGTTTTTGCCGTCGCTCGACCTGAAACGGCAACAACTGCTCGCCGCGCTCAAGGAAAGCCGACAACAACTCGCCGAGGTTGAAGCCAAGGTGGCCCAATACCAGGACTCGGTGGAGAAAATTCTTTCCCTTCTGGGCAGTTCCACCCTGGTCACCCGTGACCTCAGCAGGCTAATTCGGATGAAGGAGGTGGTGATTGGGGAGGAGAACGTGGTCGGCATTCGTGTTCCGCTGGCGAAGACCGTGGAGTTTGCGCATGCCGAGTATTCAACCTTGGCCCTGCCGTTTTGGGTGGATCAACTCATCGACTCGCTGGAGCACATGGCAACCCTGCGTGTCCGGTTGCAGGTGCAACAGGTTCGGGTTTCCCGACTTGATGCGGCCGCCCGGAAGATCACTCAGCGGGTCAACCTGTTTGAAAAGGTCTTGATCCCGACCGCCGAGGAGAACATCAAACGCATCCGCATTGCCCTGTCGGACGAGGAACGGGCGGCCGTGGTACGCTCCAAATTGGCCAAGCGAAAACAGCGATAGAGGGTTGAGCCATGGCGATTGTGCCGCTCGACAAGATCACCGTGTACGGCATGCAAATTCAGAAGGCGGAAGTCCTCGATGACCTCCAGCGGCTCGGCTGCCTGCATCTGGTCAACCTGACCAACGGGCGGGCGCAGGCCCCCGAACTCATCTCTAAGGAGGCCCGGGAAGCGTTGGGCTTCCTGACCACCTGTCCTATGCTCCGACGCCCCACCAAACGGCGCCGCGATTATGATCGAGAGGCACTGATTCACGAGGCGTTGGAGATCAAGGAACAACGCGACAAGTTGACCCAGGAGCGCGATTATTTGCAAAAGGCGGTGGCCGACTTGCAGCCCTGGGGGGAATTTCATTTGCCTCCGGCAAACGAACTCCGGGGCTTGCGGTTTTGGTTTTACGTGCTGCCTCCCCAGGATCTGGCCGAACTTGCGAAGACCGATTTAAGCTGGACCGTTGTGCGACAGGATGCCAAAGAAGTGTATGTGGTCGTGGTGGGTTCGGAGCAACCGGCCCTGCCGGTCAGGCCGGTGGAGCTGGACCGCCGGCCCAGGTCGCAATTGCTGGCACGCATGGAACAAATTGACGAGGAACTGGACGAGCTGCACTGGCGGCGGGTCACCCTCACCCGCTGGCGAATGTTGTTAAAAACCGAAATGGATGAAGCGGACGATCGGGCCGCACGCATCGCGGCGGAGAAGGACGCGCTGGATGTGGACCGGTTGTTTGCTTTGCAAGGATGGGTTCCGCGTGTCGCCACGGCCGAGGTGGAAGCGACGGCCCGCAAGCACAAACTCGCCGTCACCATTGAGCCGCCCGCACCGACAGACGAGCCGCCGACCTTGTTAAAAAACCCGGAACCGCTGGCCGGCGGGGAGGGCTGTGTCACCTTTTACATCACCCCGGCGTACCGGGCCTGGGACCCGAGTCAGGTGGTGTTCTTCTCGTTCAGCCTGTTTTTTGCCATGATCGTCGCCGATGCCGGTTACGGGCTGCTCATGGCGGCGATCGTGCTCCTGTTTGCGAAAAAGATGGGCCAGTCGCGAACGGGCATCCACTACCGCAATTTGTTCCTCAGCATCTCCCTGTTTACCGTACTTTACGGCGTCCTCCTTGGCAGTTACTTTGGCATCACACCGAATCCGGACTCGTACCCGTGCCGGCTCATGCTCCGGGGCAACTGCAAACCATTGATGGATTAT
>CAZPPD010000690.1:0-3744 GCA_964588185.1 uncultured Alcaligenaceae bacterium
AGGGCCGGAAATTCCCCGCCCCCGTAAGCGGATCAGTTTTGCCAGATTTACCGAATTTTGCGGAGAAATTGGTTTGATGGAAGATTTGTGTGAGGAGTAAAAATCTAGGAGTATCAGTTAATCGATTTGTATGAATAATGTTCAAGTTAGCTATCCACCCAATCTAGGGGTGAAGCAGATTGGATGTCGGCGATTCGCACCGCCCGTTTCCCTTCAAGTAATCGCACCAGTTCCGGCAAGATGTAACTCTTTCGCCAACCTTGGGCTAACAAGCTTTTTGCTGGAATCGGGGTTTCATTGAAGAAGGCTTTTACCAAAGCCTTAATTTCCTGATTGGCGGCGACCAGGTTATTTGCCAGTTTCAGTTTCACACACCAATCGGACAAAAACGCAGAAACGATATGGGTTACCATAGCGACCTGCGGAGGGTCTTGCTCACGCTCCAACAATTCGGGATAGGCTTCGGGGGCTAATTGGCGAGCATTATGAGCCACATCCAAAATGGCATTTATGTAGCGCTTGGACAATCCCCGGATCACTTGGAGATCCCGCGGGGATTTTGGATTGCGGCGGGCAATCTCTACTAATAAGTCATCCAGGACAACGGAACGGGCGGGCCGGTTGGTTTCGGCGGCGGTTTTTTCCCTCCATAGAAAGAGATCGCGGACCAGCGCCAAACGGCGGCGATCCAAGGAACCGGCCCCACGCAGTTTACGCCATTTTGCGGTGGCGGCTGAGGCATCATTGACACCGGCCGTGGAAATTTCTTTGAGCCGTTGGAATTCTTCTTGAGCCCAAGTAATGCGATCCAACTGTTCCAGCTTTGAGGAGATACTTTTCCATAACGGGAGCAAATACCGAACATCGTCAAAGGCATATTGGATCTGGGCTCCGGTTAGCGGCCGGCTACGCCACTCGGTTAGCGTTTCTCCTTTGGGCAAGCGGATCCCTAACACTTGATGGACCAGATTCCCGTGGCTGAGCGGGTAGGGATAGCCACAAAGGCCGGCGGCGATCTGTAAATCAAAAAGGTTCCCCGGAGATGCTCCGCCCCACAAATTACACATGCGAATTTCTTCGCGGCCGGCATGCACCACTACGCAATTGGCCGGGTCCATCACCAGATCCCAAAACGAATCCAATGGCCCAACCGAAAGGGATCAATCAAAATGAGCTTTTCCTCGGTGGCCACCTGAATCATACAAAGCCGGGGATGATAAGTATCCTCGCCGACAAACTCCGTATCAAAGCCAAAGAGGTTCTTGGTGGAAAGATACCGGCAGCAATGATCCAACTCATCTGCTGTGGTTATGATTTGCTCAGGAAACGATTTGGTAGATTTGATTTTTTGGGATTCTGCCACGTTTTTTATGGGATTTAAAGCCTTATTATCTCAGTTCCAACACTTATTATAATTAATGAGCGTTTGTTAAGCTACATGACACTTTTTATCTGTGAACAAAAGACCAGATGCTTGAAGAATATATCTCAAAAAAAGTCGTGATTGACCTCAAATCACATTACGTTTGTTTGGGTACGCTTTCCCAGGTCGATGAATTCCATCTGGAGATTATTAATGCGGATCTTCACGACCTGCGGGATTGCGACTCCACACGAGAGAACTATATCGTTTCCACTACTTCGACCGGAATAAAACGAAACCGCAGACGCGTGGTAATAATGAAGTCGGAAGTCGTTGCCATCTCATTGTTAAAAGATGTGGTATATGATTAAATACTACAAAATTAGAACGTCTGGAATATCCAATAAATTCCACTGTAAGTTATTAGTTTCTCTTCAATTCCCTATTTCTCCCTATCGACCAATGTTTTCAAAAGAACTACATTTAAAAAGGAAATTATTTTCATCATAGGAGAAGAGTAATGGGTCGGAGGAGTATTCAAGATTCGCGGATTTTAATAACCGGAGCATCCCAAGGTATCGGCAAAGCTCTTGCCGAGGAAGCGGTTGCCAAAGGCGGAAAAGTGTTGGCGATTGCCCGATCCGAAGACATGTTAGGGGAATTAGCGGATCAATTAAGCTCCAAGGGACAGTCCATCGAAACCCTCAGAGCCGACATTACGAACCTCGAAGACCGCCAACGGATGATGGAAGCGGCCCAAGAACGCTTCGGCGGATTGGATATCCTCATTAACAATGCGGGAATCGGAGCAACCGGTCACTTCGCCGATTGTAGCGCGGAGCGATTGCGAAAGATCATGGAAGTCAATTTCTTCGGTCTGACGGAAACCACCCGCGTATTTCTTCCTATGCTGAAAGAAGGAAAGAATCCGGCAATCGTGAATATTTCGTCCATCGCCGGCAAGCGCGGCATTCCGGCTCGCAGTGACTATTCCGCCAGCAAATTTGCCGTGCAGGGATTCAGTGAAGCGTTGCGTGCTGAATTGTCCAAGGATGGCATCGATGTTCTAGTGATTTGCCCCGGGCTGACGCAAACCAATTTCTCCAAAAACATGCTGGAGCAGAAAGCCAAAATTCAGATGGACCATATGCGCGGAATGACCTCGGAGCAAGTTGCTCGGGCAACCCTGCGGGCCATCGAAAAAGGCCAGAACGAAATCTGCCTGACCCTGCAAGGCAAATTGATTGTCTGGTTCAATCGGTTCATGCCCCGATTTGTGGACATGATTACGCGGAAGAAAGTTCGGGAACTCTTCAAAGACGAAATTGAAGCACGCAAGGCAAAGACCGAAGAGAATGTACCAGTTGGCAGTGAATCCTAATCCGGAATACTTAAGGACAATTTAAGGACGATGGGCGAAAGCCCGTCTAGAGGAGGTGGCGAGCGGAGTAATTCCGCTCGCCGTTTTACTTTCCTCAGGTTGGCATTGCTGCAGAGTCCGTATTTGTGTTCAATATCCGTGCTAAATAATTACCAGCTTGCCACGGAAGGCACCTATGCGAATCTGTTTATATACAGATACAGCCTTACCCAAGATGGGTGGCCAGGAAATGGTCGTTGACGCTCTCGCCAAGGAATTCCTGGCGATCGGACATCAACCGGTTGTGTTGGCTCCTCTTCCCCGCTATCCCCTTCGACCCCGTGATTCTCGGCTTCCCTACCCGGTAATTCGTCATCCAAGGTTTTATTCCACGCGATTCTTTGTGGATTGGTACCGTTGGTTTCTTCTGAAACTGCATAAGAAGTTCCCGTTTGAAATTCTCCATTGCCACGGAGTTTACCCGCCGGGCTACCTTACCGCATTGACTCGAGACCGCCTACAAGTCCCCACCCTGATTACCAGCCACGGCGGGGATGTTCGCGAGGGAGCTATCCGCCACCGCCGCCAAATGGTGTATGACAAGCACAAGCAAGCTCTCCAAGGAGTGGATGTGCTGGTTGCCATCAGCCGCTTCACCCGCGAAGGATTTCTGCGAATGGGTGCTGATCCAGCCAAGATTATCCCAATCGCAAACGGAGTGGACCTTCAACCATTTGCAGATAGCATTTCCCGTCCCGAGGAATTAGATGCGAAAATCCAGCCGGGAAAGTACGCACTGTTTTTGGGTAGACTGAAACATCGAAAAGGAGTCGACCTCCTATTGGATGGCTTCACGCAGGTTCCTGATACCGGAGAGGTTCAATTGGTAGTAGCCGGTGACGGGGAAGAATATCCGGTTCTGCTGGAAAAATCCAAGAGATTCAATCTGGACCATCGGGTTCGATTTGTCGGGGCTACCTTTGGAAAATCCAAGGGATATTTACTCCAAAACGCACTGTGC
>CAZPPD010000691.1:0-3737 GCA_964588185.1 uncultured Alcaligenaceae bacterium
CCGATCAGGGCCCCAATCTGGTACACACAATCCTGAAAGATCTCTTTTTCCGACCGCTGGAAAGTTTCGCTGCGGCCAAAGTTTTCACGATCCGGAAAGCCGGGATGGGCGCCGACGTGAACTCCCTTTGCGCTAGCGGATTTCATGGTGGCAAAAGCGGTGGCAGGGTCCCCGGCATGGAACCCACAGGCAACATTGGCGGAGGAAATCAGCTCCATAATCTCGGAGTCATAAGGAGAGCCTTCTCCTAAATCACTATTGAGATCAATTTTTTTCATGGTCATTTGTTCTTCCAAGTGGAAAAATCTATTTTGATCTTGTATACGATTCCGATAGGTACCCGGACCTGTTTGCTGGAAGCCTATTTCGATGGAACACTTTTATAGCAGAATCAGTTCACTTTCTCCTGTTTACTATTTTCATTTTTCGAGAGGGAAAGAGCGATGACAAAGTGGTTAATAGGTACATTTTTTCTGAGCATCTTGGCGATTTCTCTTGTCGTTGGCAGGTCCCGTTCTTTCGGACAAATACCCAACAAGAACTCTCCTGGAAAAACAAAGGGGCAAACAATACCCGGTGGCAGGCCGGAAGACACCGCACTGGCCACCAACAATCCGGATGAATTTGCCTGGCAACTGTTCCTGTCATTGAACCGGCAAGCAAAGCTTGGGGCCGCTGGTGTCCCCGACCCGAAATTCCCTACCATTCGCACTTATGATCCCGATCGGCCTGTAGTTTGGGAAACGTGGGCTTTGGCCAACGGGGGACGAGCCGGCCCGGTTTACATCCCCCCCAATCGGAGCGAAGTGTTCAAAGACCGGGGAGCAAAACCGGTACCTTGGCATAAACTGCCGCGGAATTCTCCGCAACCGAAGGTCTTCGAACCCTATACCGGAAAAGGTTTAGATTTCATTCTGAAAGTAGGCCGTGCTCTCGGTAAATTCGATCCGGTCGAGGACGGTGGAGAGGGCGGACTGGAAGTTCGCATGAATCAAGTAACCTACAACTTCATCCGGAACGAAACCTTGTACCACATTGAGGGTCTGGAAGAACGGCTTCGCAAGGGAAAGAAAATTGAATTGCCGCAAGGGGCCAAGGAGATTAAAGCCCGCTGGGTGCCAATCAAGGAGAAAGACAAGCCGCGTTACCATTGGCGGACCGTCAAAGCAAAAGATGGAACCGTACAATTTTGGGGCCTAAGTGCGTTACATATTATCACCCGCGACTTGCCCAATTGGTTCTGGTGCGATTTCGAGCACGTGGATTTCGAACGGCATGCCGAGCAGTATTCACAAGATACAACCACACGCGGGATTAATCCTCCCGCCGGAGAGAAAGGAATCCGCCGGGAAACTCGCGGCACCAAATGGGAGCACTTGAGACTTCGGGGCACGCAGATCAGCTTTGTTGACCAAGAAGGACGGCCCACCATTTTGGCCAACACCCAGATCGAACACGGGTTTCAGCAAAAGTCATCCTGTTTGACTTGCCATGCCCGAGCCGCCATTGGGCTGCGTTCCGCCCGCCCCAATCTGCCGGGATGGCAAGCCAATATATTGCCGCTGAACTTGGCCGTCCGTCCGGTCTTGGATGAGCCGGTTGGAATCCCCAACCCGAAATGGTTCGTTGACAAGTACGGCAACCGGATGTACTTGCAAACTCACTTTATGTGGGCGCCGCCTTTTCGAGCATTGAGTACCAAGGTTTTTCCCCCTAAGTGAAGAAACGAAATTCCCTGAGGCAATCAGATACTGCATGGCCCATCACAAACCCTGCTGAATCAGGATACAATCAGTAGGTTGGGGTGGGCATTGGCTACCTGCCCAAGAACACCCCTTATTTTATAGAGGCCAATCCTTTTTCTGCGGCTTTCTTAACAAACCGTTCTGACTTATCCGTTCGGGTCTTCTGAAGATGACTGTAAATCTGCCGAGCGCCTGCTTTGTCTCCTGTTTCCAATAGATTCTTGGCCAACAGAAAGCATGAGTTCGTTAGATTATTGCGTTCATATCCCTTGGCAGAATCGGCTAGCTTCAGCAATCGATCTGCTGAAGAAGCATCGGGTAAATTTGCCAAAGCCCAAGCAGCCGTCAACCGGTTATCACGATCTTTGTCTTCAAGAACCTGTCGAAGCAGTTTGGCGGCTTTTTTATCTTTGAGGACTCCGAGCCCCTGAGCGACTACCGCCTTTTTCTTCCCGGTGACCTTTGGGAGGGCCGCTCGAAATTGGTCGGCGGCGTTGGTTTTGATGGCGAGCAATGCTTGAGCGGCAGGCTCGGTGAGTTCCTTTTCCGCGAGCAGTCTTCCAATGGGTTCAACCTGACTTTCATCCCCAATTAGTTGAAGCTGTCGGACGACAAACTTCTGAACGGGTTTCGGGAGGTCGGAATCCAAGGTTCTACCCAAAGCCTTGGCAACTACTTTTCGGACTTGTTGATTTTTCTTATCCCCCGCATCCATGACCATTGCATGGAGGACATGTTGGATGCGGACGTCATTTTCTTTTTGGGCCAGTAAATCAATTAGCCCGGCAACCGATTGCTCCGGATTTTTGAGTAGCTGCTTTACTGCGGCATCAGTTGCTTTCTTGTCGACCTCTGCCAGTTTCCCATCCTTCTTTGCCGGGGTGGGAAATTTGGCAATCAACTCCTGCAATCCCTTGCCTTTCTTTTGGGACTGAACGTCATGATTCATACCCAGAGCAATCAGCATACAAAATAGGAGAGTTCCGATAGTGCGTAGCATATTATTTCCTCAAAACTGGGAGGTTTGAATGGTAATCCAGCTGGTAGGCATAAAAGTGAGGAAAGGGAACAGGTACATTTAGTGTGAAGCACTCTTTGGGGCGTTCCGGCTAAATGTGCCTGTCCCCTTTTCGCCAAACGACTAAACCTATAGATGCCAAGGCCCTCGCATTGGCGGGTTTGCCAAGCGGTTGGCTTCTTCGTCGCCGATGATCTGCTCGCGAACCGGATCAAAGCGAATCCGCCGCCCAACGCGAATGGAAATGTTGGCCAAGTGCAGGATAGTTGCTGCGCGATGGGCGGCTTCCGCGTGGCCACCGGGACGTCTGCGTGTGCGAACCGCATCGGCGAAGCTAACCAAAGGTTCCGGGTCCGGCATTGCCCTTACCCGTTCCCGGTCTGCTTCCCTCAAATCATTCAGGCTGACCCCGCGAGGTTCCCGGCGGTCGTAAGGACGCCCCCACTCGCGGCTATCCATCACAAACGTCAATCCATCAGCATAGCGCAGTTCTACCCAACCCCACATCCCGGTGACTTCTGGGTGAGCCGGTGGAGCGTGGGCTTCCACTTCAACCGGGCTGGTATCATCCTTGGCATACGTCCACTGGACCGGATCGAAAAAGTGCTGCCCCATGTCACTCAGCCCGCCGCCTTCGTAATCCCAATAACAACGATGCGTACCGCCAACCCGCTGTCTCACATAAGCCTTCAACGGGGAGGGGCCACAGTACAAGTCCCAATCCAGGTTTCCGGGAACCGGCGATGTGGGCAAATCGGGCCGGCCGCTCCATTGGCGAACCTTGAATCCTCCGCGTTTGATGTGAACGGCTTGGCAATTTTGCAACAAACCACTCTTCATGATTTTGTGTGTCAGAAGGTTGCCGCGATTCCGGCTGGCACCAAAACGGCCGAAGGTACAAACCTGCAGAATACGGCCATAGCGTTCGACCGCGTTCACGACCGCCCGGCCTTCGCCGATTGAACGTGTCAGCG
>CAZPPD010000692.1:0-3732 GCA_964588185.1 uncultured Alcaligenaceae bacterium
GTGCCAAGGGTCCCACGGCCCCTCGTAGATAATATTCACTGGTCCAGGACGGATCGTTTACTTTCTCCCAGCCCTCATAAAACAAGTGCCACCCAATTGTCAGTCTCAGGAGCACGAGAAAAATTCGGGCTCCTAAGTTAGGGCTAAGATTCTTAACGGGAGCATCCGAAGTTAGATAAACAACCAGGGTGATAAAAAGCGTAATGCCAAGAATTACAAGGGGGCCAATATACGGAGTCATTGACAAACGTCGCTTTCACAAAATCTAGATGGATTGGTGGTTGAGAAATAGGTCTCAACCGCACGAGGTATTTGGAGTGATTCTATATTGATCTTATTGGTGAATTTTAATTCTGTCGAGGATTTCCCTGGGCTTTCCCAGGATAAAGGGAAAAATCATCTTTCGTCAAGCCAAAGACAACCGGCACTTTTTCGTCTTCGGCAAGCAGAATGGCACCCACCTGCGGATGCTCCAGACAGTATTCCTTGGTTTTCTCAACCCCAAGAATAAAGAATGCCGTTGCCAAGGCATCAGCTTCGGCAGAGGTAGGGGCAACGACCGAAACGCTCGCCATGCCCTCTGCCGGCCAACCGGTCCGGGGATCCAGGATATGCCCGAGTTTTCTCCCGTTGTGTTCCAGGTGCTGGAAAGTAGCCGCCGAGGTTGCCAGTCCCCGGTTTCGCAATCGAACTTGGGCAATCGGTCGATCCTTATCCCAGGGATGAGTGATATTGATGGGCCAACCGGCATCGGAACCGGGTTGGCTGCCGATACCAAAGACACTGCTTTTGCCGCCATGCAGCAAGGCGGATCTAATCTGAAAGTCGTGTATAGTTTTGGTGGCCCGGTCCAAAGCGTACCCTTTGCCGATGCTGCCGAAATTAATCTCCAATCCTTCTCGCAGATAGCCAACGCTTTCCTGATCGTTATCCAAGACGATGTGTTGCATTCCCACTCGGCGAATAACTTCCCTCTGCTCCGCATCGGAAGGGACTCGTCCACAGCGGCGATAGAAGCCCCAAGCTTTGGTTAACGCACCCGTGGAAATGTCAAATGCGCCTTCGGTTTCTTGGTAGATCCGGTCTGCCGAAGCAATAAGTTGGAACAAGTCGGATTCCACAGTTACAGGTTGATGAAAAGCCTGACGGTTAAGTTGACTGACTTCGCTTTCTTCCTGGTATACGGTGAGTTGCTCCTCCAGCCGGTCAATTTCATCCAGAGCAGCCATGGCAGCTTCAGAAGCATTGGGAGTCGCGAAGGGAATGGAAATCCCAAAGTTGGTTGCCATAGCCCTGCGCGTGAAGTTCAGATAGGCACATTCCTCTAGCGGATCTTCTTCCAAGCTAACAGAAGTCAACTCATCCAAGGTGTCGGCAACTTGGATTGCGGCTTTGGCAAAGCGCCTTGGGTTCAGAAAATTGCGGCGGTCCATAGGCTAGGTTTTATTGTTTCAAGTAAATTGTCCAAATCTCACTCTTCCATTATTCAGAAGATGAAGCCATTTTTCCAGATGACCTGATTCCCTGTGTCCCACTGATTTTGGGTTTGTGACAAGTATGTAGATTTTGGATTAGTATCTCTGCCTGGGGTTCGTTCCCAAAAAGATATTTGAAGGCATAATCTTTTTTTGGATGACTCCGGTTATCATGATGGATAGTCCTCCAATGAGGAACCTGTATTGAATCTTGAATCCAAAACCAACAAAAATAAATCTCCACCACTTGCCAACGAATAAATCTATACCCCCGTCCCAAGTGTAGTATCCAGTGGATTTGTTTGCTAAACTGATTTGGTCGCATGGCCAAGTCATGTCTTTTTGCTTTTGAGGAACTTTTATGATGAACATCAAACGCTTTTGCTGCCTTTTATTGATAACCTTGGTAGCATTTCAATTCACCACTTCCCAAGCAGACGCTCAAAGAAAACGTCGAGGGCGAGCCAATTCAACTCCTGCTGTTCCAGAAGAACCTGTCCTGAAGCAGGATTCTGCGAAGGAAAAGCCAAAAGCCAAACCGGTCTCTCCAGAGGTCAAGAAACTACTTCGGAATTCCAAGCCCAGTCAATTTGTCCGCATCAAAGAAAAGGACGGCAAACCGCTTTCACTCGATACCGCCATTGTTCGCTATGTTCCCCGGGAAGGAAAAAGTGGGATCGTTGTCGATTTGGTCGGGGTTGTCCATGTTGGAGACACCAAATATTACGAGCGATTGAATCGCCGATTCGAGAATTATGATGTAGTTCTCTATGAATTGGTGGCTCCGAAGGGAAAGCGAATTCCTCGGGGCGGGGTGAGGAGCGATAATCCCTTGGCTATGATCCAAGAACTCATGACTTTGGTTCTGCAACTCGATATGCAGACCCGCTGTATCGATTATACCTGCACCAACTTTGTGCATGCGGACCTATCTCCACAAGAAATGGCCCAGGCAATCAAAAAGCGGGGCGATGATTCCTTGACCCTCACCCTGAGCATTGCCGCCGATATTTTGCGGAATATCAACAAGATGGAAGAAAAAGGAAACGCCAATCCGTTTGGCGGAGCCGGGGATAATCCGCTCGGGTTATTGCTCGACCCAAAAGGACCAGCCAAGTTGAAAACCATGATGGCCCGGCAATTGGAACAGGTCGGCAACGGCACCGGACTTGGCAAAACCTTGAACACCATTCTGATTGATGACCGCAATGCCGCTTGCATGAAGGTGTTTCAAAAAGAGGTCATCAAAGGCAAAAAGAAAATCGCCATCTTCTATGGTGCTGCTCATATGCCGGATTTCGAGCGGCGTTTGCGCGGGGACTACGGCATGCGTAAAGAGAGCGTCGAATGGTATACCGCATGGGATTTAAGGCCGCGGGAAATAAATCTTCTGGAGCTGATGAACCGACTCAACCGCCTCAATCGCTAATAGATTGAATTATTTCTTAAGATCCTCATTGGTGAAAGCCGCGAGGATCTTTTTTTATCTTTAGTTCTTTTGATTTCGCACTACAGCTTGGAGATAGCCAATCAGGTCAGCCATTTCCCGGACGGATAATCGTTTCTCCAAGCCCTCGGGCATTAAGGATCTCGTTGTCGCCTGAAGCACGTCAATCTGCTTGCGAAGAATCACATCCTCCTGGTTCTGGGCTCGCCGTAAAGTAATACTAGTCGCGGTTTCCGTAACAATGCGGCCGGTAATTACATTCCCGGATTTTGTTTGAACCACATATTCCAAGTAGCGCGGGTCGACTTCTCGGTTCGGGTCCAGAATATCCTCTAATACAGTATCCGGGGTTTTATTGGTGAGCACTGCAGCCAATTCCGGGCCCGTTTCAAAGCCCACCTTTTCCAAGCGATGGCAATTCGCACAGATTTTCTTGAACACAACTTTCCCGGCCTTCGGGTCCGGCTTCATGTCCAAGGCCTTTTGGTATTGGGCGATGATCTTGAGCCGAGATTTGTTGGAAACTTTCTGGAACAATTTCTTGGCTAATTGTTGCACCTCCGGGTCGGGATATTTTCGCAGCAACGCAATTTTCGCTGCATCCACATGAGCAGTAGGTATTGTTTGATTCCGGATTGCTTCCAATAGAACGAAAACGCGTTCTTTACGGGCAAGCAAGGCAGCCAATGCTTCCTGGCGAACCAGCGGTGTAAATTCTCCCCAATGATTTAGGAGGACTTTTCCCACCTTGGCATCTCGGTGCTGGGACAGCGAGCGAATGGCGGCAATTTGGATTTCCTTTGGAGATTG
>CAZPPD010000693.1:0-3729 GCA_964588185.1 uncultured Alcaligenaceae bacterium
GTATCGTCTGTGTAAAGTTGGGCTACCGTAGGATCGCTAGTAATTTGCGGGAAGTCTAACCCTAGACCGTAAAGCGTTCCGTCATCTGCAAAATCCAAGGATTCTATGCTGGTACCAGGGGCTACGCCGTTAATTTGGGTTGTGGAAACATCGATTGGGTTCTTGAATTCCGGCAAGATTTCGACCAATGTGTTGCCGGATTCGATTCCAAAGGCAGGTGCGCTCAGGACATTGCGAATTTCCAGAAGTTCCAGATAGAGAATAATGGAAGGATGTTTTTTCGGCATTTTAATTCCCTGGTTGAAGATACGAGTAGTCCCCAAACCCCCAAATCCCGAATATTTCTCTCAGACTTGGCGGTGAGCAGGTGTATTAGGTTGGATTCCGATTGACCAACTGGTTCTTTTGCGAGATTGCCTAATTTAACAAGTATTTCCAGAAATACACTTACTTTTTAGTATTTTTCTAAAAATGCTGGTTTGATCTTTGCCTTGGGAATTAAAAGACCCTTCGTGAGCTATACTTTGCTGACGGCTTTGACTTTTTTGCTTCCCAATTCATCGAGGAAATCATGCGGCAAGGTTTGATTGGTGCGTTTTTCTTTCTGGCCTTATGCAGTCCGGCTTTCGGCCAAGCAAAGGCCGATCCCTCCCAAGTGCTGACTCGCTTTTTGGCAATGAAACCTGCTGATCAGCATTTTGAATGGAAACAGATTCCTTGGGAAACGGACCTTGAAAAAGGGCTGGCCATTGCCAAGAAGGAAAACCGCCCCCTGTTTCTTTGGGGATCGGATGACGACCCGCTGGACCGTTGCTGAGGCTATGCTTATGTGCTCCGTGAGGGCGCTCTGTCTCAGCCGAGGATAATTACCTTGCTGTCCAAATGCTTTGTCCCGGTGGCCGTCAACCTTTACGAATTACGGGAGACCAATACTCCTGCTGCCAAGGTGTACCGCAAGATCCATAAACAAAAGCCCCAATACCAGGGATTTTGGATTGTAACCCCCGCTGGGAAAGTGCTGGCGGGTCATCAGGATTACAAGAGCGAGGAAACCTGGCCCGCCGAGGTATACGCGACCCTGAAGAAGGGCCTAAAAGCTTTCGGGAAAGTGACTCCCCGAAAAGTGTCCGCACACAACCCATGGCCTTATCGGGGAAAAGGCATTCGACCTGACGGCAGTGCTCGATTCGCCATTTACATTCGAAATATCAATAATGGCCGCCTGGGCGGTCCCGGAATCATTGACAGCCTGACCTTATCTGCCAAGGAGTTCCGCGAACTCAGTCCGCGGGCTTTTCAGAAAGGGGCCAGCTGGATAGTGCCGGACAAAGTTTCGAGAAAATTGTGCAAGTGTTTGTCCCCCGACAGTGATTTGGTGACGTTGCCTTTGCCCAAAGAAGTTAAAAAAGTGAATCTGGTGGGAACGGTTTTCGATGTGAAAGGAAATGTGGCGATTTTGACTTATCAGGGTAACATTTCTGCCGTTCATCGCCATTTATACGAGAAAAACAAAACCAATCGTTGCACTGCCCGCATCCAAGGAGCCGCGGAATACGATATGAAGTCCCGGAAGATGCAAGCCCTAGTCTTTGTCCTTGATGGGATCTTCCACAACTTCCAACCCTTTGACCGGGAAGCCCAACCAATTATCGCCGGAGTGGAGTGGCAGCTTTCGAGATAATAGGCATGCTTGCTTTCGGACCCGATTGACCTTGGTGACTTGAAATCCCTGCCCGAAAGCATGTTTCCAAGCCTTAACTTCCAATTTGGCATGTGTGCCAAGACTTAAAAATGACTTTGATGACTTGAAGCCTTGTTACTTCGGAAATGCAGGCTGAACTGATACACCGGAAACCCCAACTACTAAGGCACGTGGTTCAGTTAAATCCAAAACAATCGGAGCTGGCAATTCTCGCCGCGTAACATTTCCAGCCTTATCCTGAATTTCCAGGCGAACGAAAAACTCAGACCCCGCATCCACAGGAAATTGCCACTTAAATTCTCCGCTATTGGGAACCTGCTCGGCGATAGGCAGCCAAGGCCCTCCCCGCCGAGTTGCATACAAAATGGTGATTGGATTTTCCCCAAGATTCTTATCGCTTGCTTTCCACCGAATCGCGATTTCTTTGCCGTTAGTCACCGGATCCACCGGGTGGAGCTGGGCGAAAGGCGGAGTGGTGTCCACTTCGATATAGAAGTCCGCCGGATCAGCCGGCTGCGGAGCCCGTCCACCAAAACCATTCCCATTGGTAACCGCCAACCGGATGCCGAACACGCCTTCTCCCGGCAGTTGGATCTTTGCCGGACTGCGAAGATCCACATCCGTTCCCGCCTGTTTCCAGGGCCCATTTGCTTCCGGCTTCATCCAAATGTCGACTTTGCTTACACCACTCGGGCCTACTTTATTGATCTTATACAGAACTTCCGCCAACAAGGTGCGAATCAATTGCCGGGGTTGCCGGTTCGTGCCGGCAAAAGGAATAGCTGGAGTTTCATTAGGAACCATTGGGATTGGTAATGGCTTCTTTGCCTGCTTTCCTTTAGGCGGCGTAATCGTGGTTTTATAATCAATCTGTTTTAATTCGGGGGAAATCGGTGGGTTGGCCTCCGGTTTGAGAACCTTGTAATCATTCTTGGCTACATTGATTTTTCCGGGACTCATCCTAGGCGGGAAAAGCTCGGGGCCTTGGCTCGGGGGCGGTGGTGGCGGGGGAATCTCCGGTCCCTGCATATTCTTTACCCCGTTGAAATTGGCAGGCGGGTTGCCAAAGTTTTGCACTAATGGGTTTGGATTCATCCCGCCTGTTTGCAGGAATACCTCACGCTCGGACTTGTTCTTGGCCAAATCCATTACCGCATATCGAACTCTCCCGGAAGGAATGCCTTTGCTGGGATAGCTAAATACCCCAGGAACACCGGAAACCGGGGCGACACTATGCAACTGGTTGTTCGATCCAAGATAAGAAATCTTCAAGGACTTGTAATCCGGATGGGCGTCCAGAATTGTGCACTGCAAAACTTTTTGCCCATGAGGCATTTTGGTCACTTTAATTCGGGCTTCCGGCGCTTTCGTATCAATCACCACCACCAACACCGGAGGTTCTTTAGAGACATCTGCCGGAGTAGAATTTCCCGCTTTATCTATGGTCACCACACTGAAGGCGTATTCCCCGTCTTGAGGAGCATGATAAGTAAACTGTTTCTGATAAGGCGAAACCGCCATTTCTTTTTTCCAAGAAGAATTCCCTCGCTTAACAAAGAGAGCCACTTCCTGGATAAGGGGTTTAAACTGATCTTCGATGGCGATGGGCAGGCTGAATTTCGCTTGGTTGTAAAACCGGCGAGCCGTTTTCGTTGGCGGAATTTGAGTTCCCGACCTTGGAGTTTGGGCAACCAATCCCGGAGCATACACAGCAAAAGCCCACACCACAAGGCCCGCAGCCAACCAACGAGACCAGTTTCCAAGTACACATCCGGTCTTCATGACCAACCCCCGTGATCTCGACACTCCCAAAAGCTCCCCCGATAATCACGGGAAGCCCCAGGCCGAGCAGAAATTATCCGTTCAAGAGAGGGGAGAGGAAATAACGGGGAATGAAACGACTGTCAATAGGAATTCAATCGCCGAGAAAACTTGCAAAAACCCCTCAAGGATATAAGATGGAAAGAATACTTCGGGGCGTGGCGCAGCTTGGCTAGCGCGCTTGAATGGGGTTCAAGAGGTCGGAG
>CAZPPD010000694.1:0-3728 GCA_964588185.1 uncultured Alcaligenaceae bacterium
AGCATGAACATGTTGAATTGCAATTGGAAGAAACGCAGATTTCTTCCAGAAGCCCTTTAGCCGGAACCAACCTGCGAGACAGTCGCATTCGGGCAGAAATGCGCGTGATTATCGTGGCAGTAAAGAAGTCATCCGGCCGGATGATTTTCAATCCGGAACCTGACCTTACAATCGAGGCAGGAGATATTCTCATAGCCATTGGGCCGAGAGAACAGTTGGATAAGCTCGAATCATTGGCCAGTCGGTAACCGAATTAACCCGAAGCGCCGGCGAAGGAAGTCCTTTGCTAGTGCTTCGGGAAAGTGTTATTAGTTACCTCCGGATTAATAGACTAGGCTTTCCAGAAGGTACTTCAATTTTCGCACCTCCGAGGTCATGGAGAACGGAGCATCCGGAATGTCATGGATGGCAACCGTCAACAAGCGATTAAACTTGCATCGGTTGAGATGCGAGATAATTTTGCCGTATTCAATCTGCCCCTGACCGATTCGGACTTGGAACTGCTCTGCTCCTCTTCCCGTGTCCCGCAGGTGGACATGGCGAACGAAGGGAAACACTTCGTCATAGGATTTTCCCTGACATGGCCCAATCAGGAAATGACTTGGGTCCAATGTCAATCCCAACCCCGGAACTTCTTCGCAAAGCCGGGCTGCCGTCTCAGGTAATTCAGTGAGTGTTCCCGTCTTGGTGAGAAGCGTAATTGTGATTCCTTCCCGCTCTGCCATTCGCACCATCGGTTTGAGACGTGCAACTTCCGCCTCAAAGGGCATGGTGTTTGGTGAAGCTGAAAGGGTAATGATGGACACCGTGGACATGCGCGCAAGTCGGCAAATGGCTTTTAGCTGATCCTGGTATTCTTTTGGATCGGGCGTGGAAAAATCCACACTAAAAGCACCCGGAGTCAGGCTAGGCCCAATCCGGATTTGCTGACTGGCAGCATTCACATCCTGAAGAACCTCGGAAGGCTTCAGGTGCGTGCTATCCTCGTGGATAGCAACATCCACTTTGCTGAATTCCAATTCCCCGATAATCCGAAGTGCGCGATCCAACGGATGTCGCGCAAAGCATGAAGTCGAACACGCGACGTACACAGCGCCCTCCATGGCGTGAGAAAGAGGTTTTGTGCGGCACGTCCCGCTATATCCCCCGAAATCAGGCGGGGAATATAACCAACCTATGATTTTCAGCAAGAGTATTTTCCGCCCTTTTTGGAAAAAAGACGTAGAAAATATTTTCCCTATCTCTTAAAAGCCGATCTTTTCAACGGAAGAAGATCCAAAAGGATGTCCCAATGCTGGGTTTGTGAGCCGCCTAATGGTCTGAAGCATGCTCGCCTAGATTCTCAAAGTACATAACTGTTAGGTAAAACCGTGGAGATTCAGATTGGAAGGGCGAGCATGGCACCCAAAATATTTGCAGAATGCCATAATCCAGTGGGATACCCAGATTTTAACTTTTTGCGTTCGACCTTCTTTTCAATTCCCAAAGATTGAGTGACTTTACTAGTGTCTCTAAAGTAAAGAAGCAAACAATGGACAATAATCCAAACGATTCCCTCGAAACTCTTAATCATTGGGACGAGTTTCTTTCCCATGTCGAGCAGACCTTGGGACAGGCTCTTGGGATTGTCGAGCAAAAGGAGAAATCCCTGGAGGAGGTAAGCGTTCAACCGAATGAGCAAACGCAATCTTCTTCTTGGGAGCAGTCATTTAATGAGTTTCAACAGGGAATGGAAGGCTTGCAAAAGTTGGCGGAGACTGCAGCGGAAAAAGTATCGCATCTGGATACCGCACTTGAGGAAGGGACGGAAGCCCTTAGCCAATGGTTAAGTGCAGCCGAATTGGCTCAGGAAAAGTTAACCCATTGGCTGGAAGGGTTGGAAGGGATACAAAATAAATAAGGGGGAGAAAATTTCAGTATTTAGCTTCCAAACTTTCATTTCCCTTCTGAGGTGTTCTCATGTCAAAATTTGCGGTCATCCTTCCAGCCGCCGGCAAGTCTTCCCGTTTCGAAGGAAAAGAAAAGAAACCCTTTACTAATATCGATGGCCGGGCAATCTGGCTTCGCAGTGCTGAGCTGTTTATCAACCGCGAGGATGTGTGCCAATGCATTGTAGTGATTTCCGGGGAAGATGAGGAGCTATTCAAGCGGCGTTATGCTGCCAATATGGCTTTCCTTGGAATCCAGTACGTTCTTGGTGGAGCCGAACGGTTTGAGTCAGTCGCTAAGGCTTTGGAAAAACTCAATGAGGAAGCAGAGTTTGTTGCCATTCACGATTCCGTCCGTCCCTGCACCACGAGCAGCCACGTGGATCAGGTTTTTGCCAAGGCCAAGGAAAAAGGTGCTGCTATTTTAGCCGTGCCGGTAACTGCAACAATCAAGCAAGTGAACAAGAAGAATCAGATTGAAAAAACCTTACCTCGTGAAGGAATGTGGCTGGCTCAAACCCCTCAAGTTTTTCGGCGAGATTGGTTGGAAAATGCCTATGCTAATCGTGACCAGCTGTCAGAGAATATAACCGATGATGCCCAATTGGTTGAAGCTTTGGGAAAGTTGGTAGAAGTGGTGGAGGGGGAAAATACCAATATTAAAATCACCGCGAAAAATGACCTGCAATTTGCGGAAGCCATTCTTAAGGCACAGTCATCCGCGAAAGCGAAAAGTACCGGACCACTGCATCCGTTTGCCGAAGAAGATATGTGGGGCGGAAGACCATAAGGAAGATTGAGTTTGGCAGGTCAGGATTTCCGGGCCGACTGGATTGGATAGCCCAAAAAGAACTGACAATCCAAGTTCCGGGGCCTTTCTTTTCCTATTACCAGATACTCCTTTCGTATTCACCAGATTTTTCTTTTTCCAGTAGTGGGAAAAATATAACGAAAGTCGTGCCTTTTCCTACCTCACTGTCCACGGAAACATAACCTCCGGACTTGCGGATAATCCGGTGGACCGTCGCCAAACAGACTCCCGATCCTTTAGAAATTTTCTTGGTGGTGAAGAAGGGATCAAAGATCCGGTTCTTTATTTTCTCCTCCATACCACAACCTGTGTCACTGTAGCTCAACTTAACATAATCCCCAGGCAGCACAGAAAAATCCCCGACATTGGAACTGAGGTCAATTTGGACCTTTTCGGTAGAAATTGCAACTTCTCCTTTTCCGCTGATGGCATCACGGGCATTCACCGTCAGATTCAATAAGACCTGTTCCAGTTGATTTCGGTCTGCCAAGATAGTGCAAGGAGAATCGGAAAGAACAGTTTTCAAGTCAATTTCCCGGCCCAACAAACGTGCGAATATATCTCTGAGGTTTTGAATTAGCCCGTTTAAATCCAAGACCTCCGGTTTGATCGTTTGAGTTCGGCAAAAGGAAAGCAGTTGCCGATTCATGGAACAAGCATGTTCGCAAGCCTCAAGAATTTCGGAAACATATTTCTGGCATTCTTCTCCAAGGTTCAATTGGCGAAGCATGCCGGCACAGGTAGTAATCACTGTAAGTAAGTTGTTTACATCGTGGGCATTGCTGCTGACTAAATCGAGAAGTGATTGAAACTTGATGGTTTCAATTTCAGGGGGTTGGTGAGAAATCGGTGGGGTTTCTGAACGAAGTTTATCTATCGCTCTTTTCAGTGAGGTAAGGAGTAGCTCCCTTTCGATTGGTTTCTTTATGATTTCCATGGCTCCATTTCTGAGAGCCTAGATTGACTTAGTGAAGTCTTCTTTTTCGGTC
>CAZPPD010000695.1:0-3723 GCA_964588185.1 uncultured Alcaligenaceae bacterium
GCAACGGCCATGCTGCTTGGGAGGTTGTCAAGCAGCAACTGGGGGACATCGGCGAAGCGGGCGAAGTTTTTGCAGCCGGAGTGTTGGCTTTGGAAAGTGGTCAACCAGACCGAATAAAACCGGTATTGGAAATCGGCACTACAGAACTGGAAATTTCTCGTGGTCTGATCTCGGCTTTCGGTTGGGTTCCTTACGACCAAATTGCAGACCAGGCAAAAGCGCTTTTGGAAAACCAAAACCCTCTCGCCCGAAGAGTGGGAATTGCATCGTTGGCAATCCATCGCAAGTTGCCGAGTAAACTGGTGAAAGCTGCCTTGGTTGATCCCGACCCCCTTCTCTGTTCCCGGGCTTTGCGAGCTGTCGGCGAGGTTGGCAGCACCGATTTGGCCGGAGAGCTGAAAAAGTCTTTCGAAGCAGAGGATGTCGCTTGCCGTTTTTGGTCTGCATGGTCTGCGGCTCTCCTTTCCCGGAACAAACAAGCGTTATCAGTCCTGCGGCAATTTGTTTTGGAAAACCTGCCATATGCCCAGCAAGCGATCAAGATGCTGATGCGTGCCGGGGATCCCGGCCAATCAAAAGAGTTCCTCACCAGCATTCAGAAAGAGCCAAAATCCCATCGGCTTGCAGCTATTGGAACCGGTTCCTTGGGTGATCCGGAATTTATTCCCTGGTTACTGGAAGTAATGCTGGAGGATTTGGTTGCCCGGGTTGCCGGCGAGGCGTTTTCTATGATTACCGGTGTGGATCTTGCCGATGAGAATCTTGAGACGGATGAGCCGGAAGGCTTTGAAGGTGGTCCAACGGAAGAAACAGAAGACGAAAATGTGGACAGCGATGCCGATGAAAATTTGCCCTGGCCCAATGCCGAATCGGTCGCCAAGTGGTGGGAGCAACACAAGTCTGACTATAAAAACGGCACTCGCTATTTGGTAGGACAACCAATGAGTGAACAGTCACTAGCCAAGATCTTGCGGGAAGGAATGCAACGGCAACGAACTGCCGCGGCAATGGAGTTGGCCCTTCGAAATCCGCAGCAAGGTTTGTTTGAAGTACGAGCCCCGGGACTTCGCCAACAGCAAAAGCTCAAGCAAAAATGATTTCCTGTCTCTATCCGATTCGCCCCCTTTGTACTTCAATTCTTTAGTTATTTCCGCCGGGAGGTCCGCTTTCGCGGATTTTCTTGGGCCATTGCGTCTCTTGGAGTCGCGTCCCATCGGTGCTTTTGCCTTGGTTTTCAAGGGCGACTGTTGGCTCGGCATGAAGATCGGGAATTTCTTCCTTGTCTTTTCCACTCAATTTCCGCAAGCGCAATCCCACGCTGGTAAGAGCGAATCCCCACAACAAGCCAAATTCAAGCGGTGCCCATTCTATATGCAGGGTGGTTATGATCGCCATTCCCAGGAAAGCAATACCAATGGCATAACAACGGCCCCAGTAGTTGCTGCCCATGATGAAAAAGGCTAACCCGGAAAGCAACGAGGAAACCGGGTAGAGGACCAGGTTTTCCCAGTAAGTAGGCGCGTTGGGTCCGGCGGTGAGAATGCCCACGGAGACCAAGGATTTTACCATCACCAAACCGGCGCAATAGGAAATAAAGTAGCCAATCCAGATAGACCACAATTCTCGCTCGGCGGCGGTTCGGGGAGTGAGTTGATTTCCCCGATTGTAAAGGAACACCAATCCCAAGATGCAAAACTGGCTCAGCCGGGCGGCCATTAAAAACGAACTCGGTTGTCGGGTAATGGTGAGAAAGAAAATCAGGATGTGCTCAAAGACAACAATGCCGGCGATTATAAAAAGCATCGTGCTCCAAGTATGAAACGCCGCATCATGTTGGCTGCGATCCAACAGGCGAGTCAGGCGGTCCAATACATTCGAGCTACGCGCATGAATCGAATCTCCCTGGAGATACCGTTTCAAATCCTGTTCCAGCTCTTCTGCTGTTGCGTAGCGGTTTTTGGGGTCTTTTTCCAAGCACTTCAAGCAGATCGTTTCCAGATCGACATCAATCCGAGGATTAATCAAACGCGGCGGCACCGGTTCGTTGTGGATAACATCGATCAAGGTATTGAATTGCGATTCCGATCGAAAGGGCGGCTTTCCGGTCAGGAGTTCATAGAGGACAGCGCCCAATCCGTAAATATCACATGCCGGGCCAATGTCCTTTATCCGTCCCCCGGCTTGTTCGGGAGACATGTAGCTGGGAGTGCCAAGGACCGCACCGGATTGGGTGTGCTGGGAAGCATCTCCGCCAATCCGCTTGGCCAGACCAAAATCGGTAATGAGCGGCTGGTCGTTTTCATCCACCAAAATGTTGGTGGGCTTTAGATCCCGGTGAAGAATTCCTTGGGAATGGGCATAGAACAGTGCCTTGGCTACGATTTGCAGATAGCGGGCAGCTTTTCTCCCGGGAATTGGTCCGCTGTTCAGATGGTGAGCCAATGTTTTCCCGGAGATAAATTCCATACTGAAGTAGTGATGCCCATCGACGTCGCCTACCTCATGGACGGTTACGATGTTGGGATGGCGCAGGCGAGCGGCCGCTTCGGCTTCGGTCCGAAAACGTTGCAGATCCTCCGAGGAAGCCAAGCGGCCGGTGAGAATCATCTTTAAGGCGACGACTCGGTTTAAATTCTTTTGCACCGCCTGATAAACCACTCCCATTCCGCCCCGGCCAATTTCCGCTTTTAACTCATATTCGCCGAATATCATGTCTTTGGCAGATATTCCTGAAGGATGGGAGTCCTCCAAACTGCTTTTCGAAGAAGGAATCGGCAACGTAGGTTGGTCATTGGATTCGTTGGATTTGTTTTCAGCCATTACCATGGTCCGCAAGCTGATAAGTTGGTTCTTTAGAGCGATACTCAGGTGTGGCGAAAAGGGGTCAGGTACATTTAGCCGGAACGGTCCGAAGAGTGCTTTGCACTAAATGTACTTGACCCCGTTTCGCCACACCATCTTGCGCATCGCTCTAGACATGCATCCTGTTCTTTTTTCTATTTCTTTCCATCAAATGGTCATCCCAATTTGAACAGGAGATTATAAGGAATAATCCTGGTGTGGTAAAATTAGGCCGCCTCTCTCTGTAATGTCCTTCGTATCAAATAGGCTGTCCTTTTGGGTGCATCAATTGAAAACGGCTGGAATAGTACTTTGCGGCGGCCAAAGCCGGAGAATGGGAAAACCCAAGGCCTGGCTTCCTTTTGCGGGCGAATTAATGTTGCACCGAGTTGTTCGGATTCTATCCGGGGTGGTGAATCCGATAGTGGTGGTAGCCGCTCCGGAACAAGAAGTACCCCCGTTACCGGAAAAAATAACTCTTCTTCGCGATAAAGTGAAAGGAAAAGGGCCTTTGCAAGGCTTGGCTATGGGGTTGGAATGGCTCCAAGGAAAAGCCGAGGCTGCTTATGTGTCCAGTTGCGATGTCCCATTCTTACGGCCGGCATTCATGTTAAGGATGGTAGATTTGCTGGGTGACCACAAAATCTGTGTCCCGAAAATTGGTGATTACCACCATCCCTTAGCGGCCGTATATCGCACCGAAATCATTCCCGTGGTCGAAAGGCTGATTGCAGAAGATCGACTGCGGCCATTCTATTTGTTCCAGGAAGTTCCAACCCGTATTGTTGAAGCCTGTGAGTAGAACGGCATTGACCCTGATTTTGAATCCCTGGAAAACCTCAACACCCCGGAGGATTATCAACAAGCAATAGAAATAGTGAA
>CAZPPD010000696.1:0-3723 GCA_964588185.1 uncultured Alcaligenaceae bacterium
GCCCACTATCAAATCAGGGTGTCCCGCTCACCAATATTCGTCTGGCTTCCGGTATTCATCAGGCCTCCCTACCACTCCCCGGTTGGGCTGCACTCTCCCGAGAAAGGTTGGACGCGGGAATAATCGAGGCTGCCGTCTCTGCTGGTGCGGATTTCTTACCGGAAACTTCAGTTTCCCTTGGTCTTACTAAGGCCGGTCAACGTCAACTGAATCTTAATTGCCGGGACATGGCTTTTTCGGTTTCTGCCAAGGTAATTTTGGCTGCGAATGGTTTAGGCAGTCGATTGCTGCGGGAAAATACCCGGCCTGGTGGGGTTGTTCATAAGGCCTCCCGGATTGGAGCAGGGGCTGTCTTGCCTGCCGCTCCCGATTTCTACCGCCCAGGAACTATCTTCATGGCCTGCGGCAAGGGTGGTTATCTAGGTTTGGTGCGGGTAGAAAACGATTGCTTAGATGCTGCTGCTGCTTTCGATCCCGAATTTGTTCGAGAGATGGGTGGTTTGGAATCTGCCGGAACATTTTTAATCAAAGAAATGAATTGGCCTGCTATCAAACACCTTGCCGAAGTCCAATGGCGAGGAACAGTTTCACTGACTCGGCACGCCCAATCTTTAGGCGGGGACCGCGTTCTCGTACTTGGCGATGCCGCCGGTTATGTCGAGCCTTTTACCGGCGAAGGAATCACCTGGGCATTGAAATCCGCCGTCGCGATTACTCCATTGGTTTTGCAAGGGATCAACAATTGGCACGATTCCTTGATAAACCAGTGGACTGGGTTGTACCATAGGATAGTTCGCCGCCGGCAGGTGATTTGTAGGATTACTACCCAGGTGCTTCGTTATCCGGAATTCATGCGAGCCCTATTGGCTTTGATGAAGCAAGCTCCCGGTTTAGCCCAAATAGTAATTAACAGCATTAGTAACTCTTCCTAATCATCTCTTTTTGGGACGATGTTTTTTGCGGCTGCGGACATCGCTTCTACTGCAAACACAGAAAAGATCCATCTGCGCAGGTCACATATACTTTGTTCCCAACCACTGCCAATCCATTGTGAACCACATTGCCCGGCAAGGAAACCTCACCAATTTTGCTACCATCCGCATATCGGTAGAAGACAATCTTATTTCCCAAGCCCACTAGGATATGATCTCCCGCCTTGACTAATGCTTGTTGCAGATGGTAGTTGTCCCTGGCACTTTTCGGATGGTCGGGGGATGTCCATACCTTGGTGGCAAAGGCTTCGCTCCTGGCTTTAGGTTGTGGAGTCTGGCGTTTTTTCCAGCGTTCCAGAGGACCTGGGCTGCCGCCGCGGCCGCCGTAGCCGCCGTTACTGCAGAGGGCGATGAAATCATCTCCGCGATAGGCGATGATCTTGCCGCGAACGCCGGCATAGAAAGCGGCCCGGCCGTAGCGGCCCCCGCCGTCTTTACCGTTTTGCACCAAACCGTATTGGCCGGGGAAAATGGCATCTGCTAACGGTTGTTCGGGAATGTAGTTGGATGCTCCTGCAGGCCAGATTTCGATTCCGCCGCGAAGTGATTTTCCGGTAGCGACTTTGACTCCGCTATTCCACATCAGCAACTGTTTCTCGTCCTGAGTAAGGGTGAAGGGTGTTGCCGAGGTGATGGGTTGCTTGGGTTGCAGGGTACTCTGGTTTTTTCCGCGGCCTTGAGTGATCCAGTCTCCCATCCCGTCCAGGACTCCGGATTTCACAGGTTCCCCAGTTTCAACGTTGAGGGCATACCAACGGATTCCGCCGTCCGTCTGAGCACTTCGTCCTGCGGTTATCCAAGCCAGGTTTTTGTGAATCAAAACCGTGCCGATGGAAGGCCAGGCGGATTCCGGTTGGCCGAAGGCGATTAGCTGCCGCTGGTTGGGGGCTGCCAGAAACCGCCAGATTAATACGCCGGTGTCTCGATTGACCGCATAGATCCAGCCATTGCGCGTTCCGAAGAGAACACGGCCATTGTGGATAGTTGGCGGAGAATCCACACGGCCATCTGCGACTAACCGCCAACGTTCTTTTCCCTTGGCGGCATCCAATGCAACCACGGTATGCTGGTGGGGCAAAGCGGCGATAGCTATTCCCTCGGCAACAACCGGAGCGGTGATGTGGGCTCCGATGTAGGGATTTTCATACCAATCCCGGTAGCGATCTTTTGGGAGATTTTTCAGGGGATTGGGGTAGGTGCTTTTCCACACTACCTCCAGTTTGGGTTGCAGATTAACCTCGCACCAATTACTGCGATGATGGTCTCGCATGTAGATGGGCCAGGCTTTATTTCCCGATGGTTCCTTGGGAGGTGCGGCCTTGGCCTTGCCGGGGTGTAGTCGAGTCCCGGCGAATTCTGCTTGACTGCCATCGATGGAATTGAAGACGTTGGTTCCAGGAAGGAATGCCTCACAGCCACAATTGGTTGCTGTTCCAAAGATGCGGCCATACGCCGGGAAAGAACCGATGTCACAAGCAGACCGCGAGGCATCACAGCGCAACACTTCCCCTTCGCCCGGTTTCATCAGGAATAGGGCAGCCATCAGGTAATCAGGAGTAGCTCGTACCGGTTGGCACCAGCCGATGAAGAAGGAATACTGTTTTTCGGTAAGCGGTTCTCCCTTTTCCAGGCTAAAGGAACGAGCGGTCCGTAATTGCGTGCTCCAAACGCGATCGCCTTGAATGAGGACGCGCCAGTTGGAGCCGTGACCTCGGGTCCCGCGATCATCCACTTGGCGCTGCCAAATGGTTTTCCCGGTTGCCACATTCAGGCACACCAGGTCCTTTCGACCATCGCGTCCGCCACTGTACGTTGCCGCAACTAATTTTCCGGAAGCCGTGACCATATGGAAGACATAGGTGGGTAGCTCAGTAAAGTCCTGTTTGTACTGCCATTGTTCTTTGCCCGTTTTCAGATCATAGGCGATGATTGCGTCCAACTTGCAGCAATCCCAGCCGCGCAGGTAGGCCATGGATCGTCCCCATTTTTCTCCTTGGACGACTATTAACTTGCCATTCATGACCGTTGGGAGATAGACATAGCTGCCTTTGGGATAGTCCTTGCTCCAGATTTGTTTTCCGGATTTGGCATCCAAAACACACAGGTGATTGTCGATTACCTGGACCAGGTTGCCGTCATGAAGCGTGGCTTGCGGCCATAGGCGAAAGCGGGCATTGGCCACTTGGCGGACGGAAAAATCCAAACCTTGGTCAAAAGTGCGAAGCGTCTTTCCGGTTGCAAGATCTAGAGCAATCATATGTTTGGCATACCCCCGGTTTTCGTCAGGAAGGCAGTAAACGGCATGTTCATCGAGAATCAAAGTGTATCGGTTGGTCACCGAAATATCGGGCCGCTCCCAGAGTTGAATTCCGGAGAAAGCATCGCGAGCGACCAAAACATCGCTACCGCCTCGGGTATTTTCCTCAAGAGCCTCGGCACCGATCATGATGCCGTTCTGCAGCCGCAAGCCTACTCGATTGTTGGTACCGTAGTCGCAAGCTGCCCATTGCAAGCCTCGCACCGGACCGACGGCTTTATCCTTGCTGGAATCGTTGCCGCTGGAGTCGTGAAAATATTGCGGCCAGGAGTCGTAATTAGCAGGCATAGATTTGATGGTTTCTGTCCATTTGCCATTCTTGCCGACATAAAGAATTCCACCGGGGCGAACAGCGCGAAGCAATTCTTTCTGCCTGGGGTGGGCCTTGGGATATTGATCCAGATTCGCAATCAG
>CAZPPD010000697.1:0-3721 GCA_964588185.1 uncultured Alcaligenaceae bacterium
GCTCCTACCGCGACCTGACGCACATGCTCTTCGGCAACGTCCTGGGCGTGACGACTGAAGACCTGTGGTTCATCGCCGGGGTGGCCGGCGTCGTACTGCTGGCCCTGTCACTGTTCCACAAGGAGTTGGAACTTACCGCGTTCGACCCCACGCACGCGAAGGTCATTGGGCTACGCGCTGATTTGATGCGATTCTTGCTGCTGGGGCTACTCGCCTTGGCCGTGGTCACCGGCATCCAGACGGTCGGCGTAATCCTCACCAACGCCCTGTTGATCACGCCGGCGGCGACGGTTGCGCTGGTGTCTGACCGCATGCCGTGGCGGATGCTGCTCGGAGCAGTTCTGGCGGTGGGCTGCTCGGTCGCCGGGCTGACGCTTTCCTATGTCGCCGACACGTCGTCGGGCGCGGCCATCGTACTGTGCAGCACTGCCGCGTTCGTAGCCACTTACGCGGGGCGGTCGCTGTTGAAAAGGCTCAACCCCGCGCCGATGGCAACCAAGGCCAACGAACGCCAGCAAGCCGCACCTGCGGAGGAGGTGTCCGGGTGCAACTGAAGAAGCGACACAAGATCCAACAGGCCCAATGGTGTTCTGCATGGGTTGCTGTGGGTGCACGGAGCGCGGCAGGTTGTGGCAGCCGGTCGAGCAGTTAAAGCAGATCATTGCACAACATACCACGGCTCGACCAATACGTCCCCGCTACCACATTGGAACCGGTTCAGTCCGCGTTGTTGTTCGCGTTGGTCTTCATTAAAGTGGGCAAACACCCCAGCCACCTCGACTCTTTCCACCTCCGCCCACCAGATGTGCTGCCCGGAGGGAAGCGGTTATGGGTGGTCGTGGATGTCTGACCTGACCATACTTTGGTCATCCACGATCCAACGCTAGGAAATTCCATTCGAGTCATCCCTCTTGTCTTTCCGTTCTTTTTCCCTTCCTCCCTCCGTTTTTTTTCCACTGTTTTTTAATTTTTAACGGCTGGGGTCACATAAAAAATTTCCAACGGGAAAAATTCTCAAAACTATTGACAGGGTAAACACTGGCAATAACTTATTGTATATTGGTATAAAAAAGTTATACCTTCAGTGGTTTTTAGCCACATTAATCCTTCAAATGGTAAAGGATTTTGAAACTCGCCCTTTGGCATGAAGCTGAGAATTTATTTTTGTTTAAGAGAAAGGATCTCATTCTAAATCCTACAATCTCTAAAGGGCAAGCTACTCATGGTCAGGCCACGAATTCTCCTCCTTGAAGAAGAGCGATCTCTCGCGGAAATTTTAAAATACCACCTCGAGCGGGAAGGATTTGAAGTGACCATTTTTCATGATGGTTGCGAAGGATTTCGAAAGATAAAATTGCGGTTACCAGATCTAATAATCCTGGATCGGTTATTGCCGGGAATGGATGGTTTAGAAATTTGCCGGAAACTTCGTTCTAATGACCTAACCTTCCATATTCCAATAATCATGTTGAGCACTTACGAGGATGAGACTGATGAAATTCTCGGTTTTATGATGGGGGCTGACGATTATGTTCAAAAGCCATTTAGCTGTAAAGTATTTGTCCATAGGGTCAAAGCTATCCAACGTCGTTTGGAGAACTCTAAAAAATTAATGGACATTGTTGAACACCGAGGTGTAAAGGTAGATCGATTTAGACACATTGCGAGTTATCAAGGGAAGGAACTGGAATTAACCTCCTCTGAATTTCGATTACTAGAAGTCATGCTTCGCCAACCTGGCCGTGCATTTACACGGACTCAATTGTTGGATCTTGCAATAGGACAAACCTTCGTTTTACAACGAACTATCGATGTCCATATCAAGACTTTGCGTAAAAAGATTGGTGCCTCGGACTTGATCGAAACGGTCCGAGGTGTTGGTTATCGTTTCCAAGAAAACCCAGATGGGAAAAATGATAGTATGAGAAATGGATCAACATCTGAAGAATTCGAAGGAGCACCTTCTTAGTTGGGGCAGCCGGTCGAAGAATTGAAGCAGATCTGGAAAGACGAGAAACGCCACGGCACGGACCGGTAGACCTTCCCGGGCTTTCTGTGGCCGTGCTACTCCTATCGTAGTCGCCTGATTTTTCAAGGCAACAGCTTCACTCCGCTTCTCCTTGGCCCTCGATCGCTTCCTCGGGCGTCGGCCACACCGGCAGTGGGTCACGAAACGCAGCCCAGGACTGCGGGCCACCTTCCATCTCTTCGTCGGTCAACAAGCACGCGTCCAGCGCGGACCGCATGGTCGTTTCATCGAGGTTTCGCCCAATGAAGACCAACTCCTGTCGGCGGTCCCCGTACTCACCTTCGAACTGGCACGCGATACCGAGTTGACTCTCGGGGTCCTCAGGCCATTCCTCTCGCGGTACACTGTCCCACCAGACCGCGTGAGGAGAAAGTTCGGCGACCTTGCCAGCCTGCGACCACAGGCCGATCCAATCGGGACGTGTGGCGATCCAGCAGAAGCCCTTGGACCGCAGCAATTCCCTGGTGAGGTGATCATGTTGAATAAATTTCGAGAACCGCTCGGGGTGAAAAGGGCGCCTCGCTCGGTAGGCGAAGCTGGTGATACCATACTCATCTGTCTCGGGTTGCTCCTCCCCACGTAGTATCGCCATCCAGCCTGGCGCCTCAGAGGCTCGGTCGAAGTCAAACCGTTTCGTGTTGAGGATCTCATCTAACGGCACTCTTCCGCGCTCGGCCTTAACGATCTTTGCGGAAGAGTTGAGAGAGCGGAGAATGCTCTCGATTTGGTCGATTTCCCTTGCGGTGAGGAGGTCTGTCTTATTGATGACAATCACGTCTGCGAATTCGACCTGGTCAACTAGCAATCCCACGACCTCTCGCTCGTCCTCCTCACTGACGGCAAGTTCACGGTCCACCAGGTCATCGGCAGAATCATAGTCATCAAGGAAGTTTGCCGCATCGACGATGGTCACCATTGTATCGAGCCGAGCCACTTCCGACAGCGACTGACCTTCCTCGTCCTCAAATGTAAATGTCTCGGCGACCGGTAGCGGCTCACTAACCCCAGTGGACTCGATAAGCAGGTAATCGAAGCGTTTCTCTTCGGCGAGTCTCGCAACTTCCTTGAGAAGATCTTCACGCAGCGTGCAGCAAATGCAACCGTTCTGCATCTCGACGAGCTTCTCGTCTGTACGTGACAGAGCAGCGTCACCCGTCTTGACCAGAGCACCATCGATGTTGATCTCACTCATGTCGTTAACGATAACCGCCACCTTCAACCCGGCACGGTTGTTTAACACGTGGTTCAATAGAGTGGTTTTGCCCGCCCCTAGGAATCCGGATAGAACCGTCACGGGGATCCTTTCCTGCTCCAATTCAGATTGCGCCTTCATATCCCTCTCTTTGTGTTTAGTTCACTCCGCGTCCCATTCCCTGAAGGGATCGGGCAGTATCTTCCAGGCCGTCTCGCCTGCGGCCATCTCGTCAGCATTCAGCAGGCAAGCGTTGAGTTCACGACGAATCTGATCCTCGTTCAGGCCGATCCCGATGAACACCAGTTCCTGTCGGCGGTCCCCATACGGTTCTTGCCAGTTGCGGGCGATCCGAGACAGCGCACGCTCGCCGGTGGGCCAGCGGTCACGGGGAACTGCCGCCCACCACATACCAGTCTTGCCTGTGTGGCACATCCGGCCCGCCTGCTGCCAGAAACAGACTTCGCTCATCCGAGTGGCTAACCAGAGGAAGCCTTTGA
>CAZPPD010000698.1:0-3705 GCA_964588185.1 uncultured Alcaligenaceae bacterium
TTGCCCAACCTCCAGCAGCATCGGCAAAGAGCGGGAAGACTGGATAAGGATTGTCGGATTCTGCGCCTTGTTTGGAACGGCGGGTACGATAGAATTGCGGTGGGTCATGGCAACGTTCCTCAATCTACGGTTGCTGTGATTGTGGCCTGTCTGGTAACGACAGATAAGCCATATTTTCATCCACCAGGTGTAGTATCGGGTGTAAAGTGTAGAAGAAAGGATTCTCGGATTTGGCCATAAGACAAGTAAATACAAATATATGTGCCGACTTAGCTCAGTGGTAGAGCAATGCTTTCGTAAAGCATAGGTCCAGGGTTCAAATCCCTGAGTCGGCTTTCATATTACTTTTACTACTAATCGGGTTTTATCACGACCTCTCCCCGGCCGCAAAAGGTTCCCCCGGATTCAAATCCAATATTTCCCGTTCCGGTTCCACCAGCGCGTTTTCGAACTGACACTTCCAATTTGTACCGGGTTCTATTCCGGGAATGGTGTGTCCAGATTGGATGACCGGGCCGTTCTGAAAGATGTAGAGAGCGATATTTAATAGGTGGTAGCTAACATCATCCGGTTTTAGTTGGCGGAAATGGCATTGCAGATCGTGCAGCCCGATTTCTTCCATTCCCCGGGTGTCCATGATCATATCTTCGGTGTCCGAGTTTGAGATTCGGAAAAAGCGGACATTTATCGCTCCCAGGCGTTGAATGCCAACATTGGCACAGGACTGAAGGTAATCTTCGGGAGCTATTACTTGTTGCGAATGTTTGAAGAGAATCGCATGAGGTTTAGTCATTTCCACAAAAGCCTGGAGCACCCCATGAAAGAGTTCCACGCGAATTTCCGGTGCCAAAGTATGAGCCATCATTTCCGTTACCAACCGGGATGCGGTGCTGGCTTGAATTCTCTCCCGAGCATTTCTACAACCCCAGGATTGTTGAATCTCCTTGGCGTAGCTTTCCGGTGCGGAGTGCTTGGCCGTGAGAATAATGGCGGTCTGGGCAGGGACCGATGCGGCTTGATACTCGACAATGTGTTTCTTGTGGATGAAAAGGAGGGCTTTTGCCGATTCTTCCTGTTCCTTTCCATCCACCAACTCGACCCCGGAATGGATCAGAGACTCGGCCCGTTCAACGATTTCCGCCGTGTTAATAGATGGCGAAGTTTGATAATGAAGCTCGGCCATTTGCATCGACATGAGAATTCTGCCTTTTGTTGGATGGGCCCTTGGCTGTTTTGTTTGGCCTTTTCAGGGCTATTAAAATCAAAAATTGGAACTACCTTTGAAAATTCCTTATGTCCAATTCAACTGAAACTCATCCTTTAAAAGAAAAGCCAACTATTCCGAAGCGGAGCAGTTGGCTGATCAATCTTATTTCCAGAGTTTGTTTAAATAACCCCTGCCAGTTCCTGCAACAACTTCCAGTTCTCCAAGCGGTCCTGCTTTGCCCTAAGCAAGGTTTCCGAGGGATTACCGTCTTTGTCAAAGTGCTTGCCATAGCGGCCTTCGCTGCGGGCGAAGTCAATGAAGGTGACTTCTTCCTTGGTCTTGGGATTGACCCACCAGTCATCTTTGACACCCGGATTACCTTGCAAGGAAAGCTTTTTCTTGATGGTGTCGCCCTTGCGGGGATCGAAGATCAGGAGTGGGAACGCCCGGCTGTCCACCGCCAAGCGAGCCTGGTCGGTCGCCATGTTGTCGCCAACTCCATGTTCGGGCTGGCAAGTGGTGTAGCAGGAAATGATTGCCGGGCCGTCAAATTCCATCGCCCCTAAGACGGCACGATAGAAATGATTAACATGGGCACAGGTGGTTTGGGCCACATAAGTCCGCGGGTGCATCATGGCGATCTGAGCGATCTCCTTGCGCCGTTCTTGCTTCCCACCCAGTGTTTTGCCATGGACACTCATCTTGGTGTTTTGGCCGGTGAAGGTACTGGTTGATGCCTGGCCGCCGGTGTTTGAGTACACTTGAGTGTCCAACACAAAGACTTTGATGTTCATGCCGCTGGCAAACATACGGGACAACGCTTGGAAACCGATGTCAAACATCGCTCCGTCACCGCCGATGCACCAGATAGGTTTGTTACCCCAGCCTTGTTGATCCCAACGCATGCGGACGCCGATGGCGTAGGTGGGAGCATTTTCGAACAAAGAGTTTGTCCAGGGAACCAGGTAGGGATTGTAAGGATACGTCGAGGTGTAAACGGTGTTACAACCCGTAGCCGCAACCAACCCCCATTGATCCCCATACTTCGATCCGGTAGCGGAACACAGCATTCGCAGAGCACTTCCTTCCCCGCATCCGGCACAAGATCCGGCTCCACCAGTGTAGATGTGGGTTTCTTCCTTGAGCATCATGTCAATCAAGAGATTGTCATTGATGTAATCCTTGTTGCTGGCACCGAAGTTTTTGAAGTGCCGATGGCTCTTGCGAATAGTGGTCATCACTTTTTCGGTTTTCGGAATCATTTTCAACGCCAAGTCATCGCAAACGGTGACGCACTCCGCACACCCCTTACATTTACTGGGGTCGATGATGATGTTGAACATCCCGCCCTCTTTGCCCTTTTTCTGCGGGCCTTCGTAGTACTTGCGGGTTTTGGACCATTGCTTGCGGAACATTTCGCGTTCATCATCATCGGAGATGGTTTTCAGCTTTTCCTCGAATTCGCTCTCCGAAAGCACTTTCCCCAAAATCGCAGTATCCGGGCATAGGGTGACGCAGTCCATGCAACCGGTGCAATTCTCCGGTATGTATTCCGGGATTTCCGGGGCGATGTAACTGAAATCGCGAAGCGAGGCAGTCCCTGCGGGGATTAGTGAGCGGGCAACCGAAAGATCCGCCGGCAGTCCTTTTTCTGCGGTCCCATTTTCGTACCCGTGAATGATTCGTTCGTTAAAGTCATTGACGTCCAAAACCGGAAGTTGAACTTTGCGATATTCTTGATCCACCAAAGTGCCGTAACAGTTGTTATTAAAAGGATCTCGTTCGCTGGCAGCGTTGATGGAATTGCCGTTGGTTTGAACAACCATTTAGATGCTCCTGAAATGTAAGGTTTATTTCACCAAGGAGAGCACAGAGACCACGGAGAATTCAAATTTCGAACTAAAAAACTGCTAACCAAGAAGACCACAGATTCGTTGTTGACTTTTCTTCCTCTGTGCTCCCTGTGTTCTCATTGGTTAGAAACTAAATTTTTACCCCGCTTGAATCATTTCTTGCGGGATCTCTTTCATTTCGCTGTAGCCCCGTTTGACGCAGGTGAGGTTATCCTGAACCACCTGTTCGCCCCGCTTGCCAAAGTATTTGCGAAGGGCTTTCTCCACACCGGCGTAAACCTGCTCATCATCCATGTTGCTTTCTTTGGCATAAGGAGTCAGCTTCAAGAAAGCACCGAGCAGGACGATTCCTTGCATACGCATCTGCAAGTCGGCAACGGAAGCCACCTCCATGGCGATAGTTACCATGTCGGCAAAGAACACCCGGATTTTCTTTTCCTGGATGGTTTTCTTGTGCTTTGCCGGAATCCGTTGCCAAACATCCGCCGGTTCTTTGTAAGGGGATTGCATAAATATCGCCCCGCAATCTAATACGCCTTTCAGCGGGTTACCACTGGCCAGGGCTGTCGTGTCGTTGATGGCAATTAGGTTGACGTGCTCCAACTCACTGGGGGTTTTAATGTGTGAGTCACGAATAGTGAGATA
>CAZPPD010000699.1:0-3705 GCA_964588185.1 uncultured Alcaligenaceae bacterium
GGTTACGGCAAGGTATTCATCGTTCCCCACGAAAAAGTGAATGGCAAAATGCAGGGGGGCATGTGTGTTCTTCCCTTGCCGCGCTTCCCAACCGGAGTGATGCGCGGGCAGTTTCATCCCGAGAACGGCCAGCTCTATGCGTGTGGATTGTTCGGCTGGGCCGGCAATCAAAACCAGCCCGGCGGTTTCTATCGAATTCGCTATACCGGTAAACCGGTTTTCTTACCCAAAGAACTGAAGGCACGCAAACGCAGGTTACTCATCCAATTCACGGGTGAATTGGATGCGAAGACCGCATCTAATGCTGACAACTATCGCATAGAAACATGGGACTTACGAAGGACCGCAGGGTATGGCTCCCGGCATCACAATGAAAAAAGTCTGAATGTTCAAAAGGCAGTTCTGCAAAAAGATGGGAAAACTGTCGTCCTGGAGGTTCCCGATATTCAGCCAACCTGGTGCATGGAAATACGCTATACCATCAAGGGTAAAAATGGAGAATCTATCCAAGGGGTAATCAATAATTCTATCCACCACATTGGCGAGTAATTCCGTGGCAAGATAAGCTTTTTTTTCTGATTTTGCTTATCTTGCCCAATACACATTTCCGGTAATTTGCCGCTTCAACTTCAAACCAAGTTTACTCCGGTTCTGCAGATTCCACATTTAACTTGCAATATCCAAAGGCACTATTGCCGATGTAATAAAAATTGTGTACGTGGAGGATTCCAAAGGCAACTACTGGAGTGGGTCATGCTCGTTTCCCTCCTGCTAACAGATGATGTCAAAGCGGAAACTTCTAAACCATCGCTGATTTCCTTCCTGCTCCCGTTGACAGTTTTTCTGGGAATTCATTTAGTCCTACGTCTTCTCATCTCCCCCAGTTTATACACCGATGATGCGGATTTGATTTTATTTAACCAAGCCTTGGCCTTGGGTTACAGCGAACAACCCCCGTTATTTTCTTGGCTGTTAAAACCCTGGACATTGATATTTGGGGAAAATGTATTTTCCCTCACCCTTTTTCGCAGCTCGCTAATCGGCGGCATAGTTTGTTTTTTTTATTTGAGTCTACGCCGGGTAATTGGAAATACTCGCCTTACGGTTTTATCTTCCTTTTCTTTGTTATTTATTCCCCTTCTAGCCTGGCATGCCCTAACCTACCTTACCCATTCTTTGTTGCTTTGTGTGATTTGCGTGGCGACGTTTTATGTCTTGATCCGTATCCTTCAACAAGATTCCTGGATAAACTATTTTCTATTCGGGCTATTGATTGGCCTGGGTATGCTGTCGAAATACAATTATATCTTTTATTTAAGCGCTCTAATTACTGCCGGATTGGCAACTGGTCCATTTCGCCGAAAGCTCCTCGATTGGCGCATCCTAATCGCGGTTGCGACCTCTATAATTGTTTGCCTTCCCCATTTTCTTTGGATATTGGATTATTCCGAAAACTTATATGATACTTATTCCTTGAAATCCAGTATTCAACATAGACATCATTTAATGGGATTCATACCCCAAGGAACAGTTAAATTAATACTGAATCTATTCTTGATAACCCTTCCAACCGCCGGACTTATGTGGCTGTTATTCCCCCAGTCGCTGTTTTCCAAGAACTATCAAGCCAGTCCGCAATTGGTTTACATAAAGCTAATTGAATTTTATTTTGCGGCTTTGGGTATATACTACTTGATTTATACGCTTGCTTCGCAAAGTGGGTATTTCCACGAGCGCTGGTTGGAGCCGTTTTTCTTTTTATTGCCGGCATATTTCTTCTTGCGCCTTGCCTCCACCCACATAAGCAATGAGCAATTAAATAGATTAGGATATGCCTTATTAACTTTTGCCATCCTCTATACAGGAATTCGATGCGGGAGAATTTGGTTGGGAAGTTCTCATCGAGGTCAAACCATTCTGGATTATCGTTTCACCGACGCGGCTGCCGGACTACAAGAAAAGCTGCCGGAAGGAACAGTTATCATCACCAATAACCGACGAATTGCCGGCAACCTCCTTCTCCATATCCCCAATGTTCCCTGCATCAGTTTGGATCACTTTGCTTATCGTCCGGTAGATGTGAACCAAGCAAATTCTTTTTGTTTTGTTTGGGAAAGTGGCGGAAAAGACCAAATCTGCCCCTACATTCAAAAGTATTCCGAAAATATATTGGGGTTATCCGAAGAGTCTCAACTTGAGCAAGGAACAATCCAACTGGAATCTCGACTCCTTAAGGGAGATGAGTTGCACCTCAACTTTAGAATTCTTGTCAAATAACACCTTTTCTGCCGACTACAAATCCGCAAGAAGAGTCCTGTTCAGCTATTCGTTAGGTAGCTGGATTCGCCAGCATTCAGCCTAACCTGCTATCATCCTTTCAGCCCTTACAAACTTGCATTCGGGCAAGTTTCACCCGGCCGATTTGCTCATAAAAGACCTTCAAAAACCATGCCACCGAGAAATTTCAAGTCTGGCGAATACTAATTATAATGTTGGCTTTGATTTTTCGTACCGCTTTAGAAGGTATTCCCCACATGAAAAAGTATTCTCTGCGTCAGTTTATTCAAACGAGTCGACTCAAATTGCTTATTCTGTTAGTTGTCGGCATTTTGTTAATTGTCATCGGCTTGGCCACCTGGTTGTGGGTGCCGTCAATGAGTTCTTACCAAATCCGGGTTTCCGGAGGGAACATAGCATTGAATCGGCACAAGGTGGCAGAATACCTAAAGCGGCATAGTAGCGAACTTAATCTGGAAATCGAAATCCAGCCTACGGAAGGAACTCCCGAAGCTGTCCGATTGGTCCAGAAGGAGAAAATCGACTTGGCCCTGGTGAACGGACTGCTTCGCTTGCCGGAAGCGGATAACGTCCGGCAGGTAGCAACGCTTACGATTGAACCGGTACATCTGCTCGTCAAAAGCGAATATGCCAAGAAAGTCGCCGAAAATTTTGCCAATCTGAAAGGACTGTCGATCGACACCGGAGCGAAAGGTACGGAATCGGCCAATTTAACTTCAGGTGTGCTAAAATTCTTGAGGCTGAAAACGGTTGAAGAGGGGAATGAAGAAGGGGTACACCTCACCCAGTTTGGGATAGATAAATTGTTGGCTCGATTAGACCGGTTGGAAAAAGAACCGGGCGACAAGAGTGCTGAGTTGCGCAAAAGTCTGCCGGATGCAGTGTTTCATGAGTCTACGCTGCCGTCCCCCTTGGTTCAGCGCTTGATCCGGATTGGCGATTACAAACTGATTCCCTTGCCCTTTGCCAAGGCGTTTTCACAAATTTCGGTCGAGGAAGAGGATCTGGACAAAGATCACATAGACCAGACCCACATCGAATCTGCAGTTATTCCAGCCTTCTCCTATGGCGGCACTCCTCCGGAGCCGAAGACCGACTTGGCTACCTTAGGTGCTCCGTTGATTATAATTGCCCACAAAAATGTTCCCGATGAGGTTATTGCCCGCTTACTACCCCGATTATTTAGCGGTCCGATCGGCCGGTTGTATTCACCCCCCGGGCTCAAAAGCATAACCCCCACCTATCCATTTCATCCCGCATCAATTGCTTACCGGGACCGAGATCAGCCGCTACTCCGGGCAGATGTGGTAGACTTCATTCAGAAGATTTTCTCGGTAGTCGCCCCGATTGTCGGTGGTTTCCTGCGTATATACGGTTACTATCGCTGGCGTCAAATTTTGAGGTTCT
>CAZPPD010000700.1:0-3704 GCA_964588185.1 uncultured Alcaligenaceae bacterium
AGCTCAAGAAAATGATCTTGGCATGGGAACGAAAGCTTGGCAGGAAACCAAGACCTTTGGTGAGTCCCAACCCGCAGCCGATGAAGATTGATTTAACCGGAAGGAAGCGAACTCCCGACCGCTGGCAACCGAAATGGATTCGAGAGAAGTATTTCGGAAAATAGGGTTAAATATTGTATTCGTTGGTAAACTTCCTGCATTGGAAATTTGATGGATTTGGGAAATGCCCCAACAGCGGACGAGTTGCTTGCAAACCCTACAGTGATCCAAGCATAGATGCCGGCGGTCCGCATTATTTGATCGATGCCGAAAGTGGAGAAATTGTTTCGAAACAGTATGATCAATAGGAGATAGTTTTTGGTTTTCATTCCCAACCTTTTTCCCCCATTTTATATTTATTCAAAGGTCGTTTTATGTCGTTCTGCAAAACCATCGCATTCCTTTTCCTCCTCCATTTGGTTTGTTTACCAGGATTCATCCGAGCCGGTGGCCCTGAACAGACCAATCTGGAAAAACTCCTCTTAAAAGAAAGCCCTGCCACTCTCGCCAAACTCGCCCGGAGTAAAGGTGACCCCGCCAGAGGAGCAATGGCTTTTTACCAACCGCATTTGGCTTGTTTCAAATGCCACTCTACCGGCGACAAGCCTTCCCCGTTGGGACCGGACTTATCCAAGCTTGGAAAAGATATCAAAGATACCTACCTGGTTGAGTCGCTGCTAAAGCCATCCAAAGAAATCAAAAAGGAATACAAAGTTCACATTATTAGCAGCAAAGCGGGCAAACTCATTACCGGAATTTTGACCAAAGAAACTCCCAAGCATATTGAACTAAAACAGATTTCCCAAACCTTCACCATCTCCAAGAAGGACATCGATGAACATACCTTCGACAAGAACTCCTACATGCCGACGGGCTTAGTCAACCAACTGAGCGGCAAGCAGGAATTTCTGGATCTGGTCCGGTTCCTGATGGAAATATCCGAAGGCGGGGCTAATCGAGCTCAAGAACTGCGGCCGTTGTCTTCGCTTTTTGCAGCAGCACCGTTGCCGGAATACGAACGAAACCTGGACCATGCCGGGTTGATAAGCGACCTGGACAAAGGAAGCTTCAACCGGGGGGAGGAAATTTACAAACGAGTTTGCGCCAACTGCCATGGCACATTCGACAAAGCGGGTTCTATGCCCACTTCGCTTAAATTCGCTTCCGGAAAGTTCAAACATGGCAGCGATCCTTACAAGATGTACCAAACCATCACTAAAGGCTACGGCATGATGGCACCGCAATCCTGGATGGTGCCTCGTCAGAAGTATGATGTGATACACTACATTCGCGAAGCTTATCTCAAAAATAAAAACTCATCGCAATACGCCCAAGTGACTAAGGCTTACCTGGCAGGTCTTCCAAAAGGCACCGAGCGGGGACCATTACCATCCAAGATGCAGCCTTGGGTACGGATGAACTATGGACCCAATCTGAATGCGACATATGAAATCGGCAAAGATGGGTCAAACTTTGCCTACAAGGGAATTGCCGTGCGACTGGACGACGGGCCCGGTGGTGTTTCTCAAGGGCGCTACTGGATGGTCTTTGACCAGGACACCATGCGCGTGGCGGCAGCTTGGAGCGGCAAAGGTTTTATTGACTGGAACAATATTCTGTTCAATGGCCGCCATGCCATCCATTCCCGCATCGTTGGCCGGGTCCATTTTGAGAACAAGATTACTCCCGGATGGGCCAATCCAAACGATGGCAGCTTTAAGGATGTGCGTTTAGTTGGCCGCGATAACCGCCGGTATGGCCCTTTGCCCCGGAAATGGGCTCACTACAAGGGAATGTATCACTTTGGAAATAAAGTAATCAGTTCCTACACCGTTGGAGCTACCAAGATATTGGAAATGCCGGGCGTGGTTAGTTCCGATTCCCAGCCGGTATTTACTCGGACCTTTAACATCGGCCCCCGCGAGAAAGACTTGGTTTTACAGGTCGCTCAGTCCCCATCCGGAAATCTGCTGAACCAGTCTTCCACCAAAAACTACCACTTCGTGGAATTTGGCACCGGGGATGGTAAACAGAAACCCAACTCGGAACAATTTTGCTTCAATGGGTCCTCGTTCCTGGAAATTCGCAAAGCCAAAGCTTTTGATTTCCTGGATAAGGACCTCACCATTTGGGCTCGGATTAAAACCCGCAAAGGCGGGACGATCCTGGCCAAAACCCAAACAAACTCCGAATGGGTTCGTGATGGAAAAACCTTTTTCGTTCGAGGAGGCCGCCTCTGCTATGACATCGGTTGGGTAGGCAATGTGGAATCAAAAACCCGAGTGAATGACGGCAAATGGCATGAAGTTGCCATGACCTACTCGGCTAAGAGCGGTAAAGTTTCTTTGTTCGTGGATGGTAAGAAGGAGAGAACTCGGGAACTTCAAGCAAAAAGCAGAAAACCGAAGCATGTGTTGCGCATTGGATTTACTGCACCGAATTTCCCTCGGGGTAAGAGCTTTTTCGAGGGAGAAATTTCGGAAGTACGCTTTTATCAACGGGCCCTCTCCGAAAAAGAGATTAGTAAAGGCCCGGAACTAAAAAATGACAGCCAATTGGTTGGCCGTTGGTCATTGGAAAAAGAAAAGGCCGGCAACATTCCGGATATTTCCGGCAATAAACATTCCGCTCGAATGGTTCGAGGAACCATTACCTCCACCAAACCAAGCAACCTAATTCTGGCCGGGGTTTCTTCCAATACCAAAGGCCTTACCTGGATCACCGAGAAGGAGAATCTCCGCCTAAAAATCCCGGCAGGTAAAAATCCACTCCGGTTTACCCTCTGTGTGGCCGGGTTGGATTCACAAGATCAAGCCGAGAAGGTAGCGGCTAATCTCCCGGTCCAAGGTGGATTGAACCTAAAGGCTCTAACCAAAGGCGGTCCTCCGCGGTGGACGGAAGAAGTGGAAACCATGGCCCAGATTGGCCCCAACGCCGGCCCCTTTGCCGTGGACGTATTAACTCATCCGGCAAAGAATCCCTGGAACTGCCGGGTACGGCTTTCGGGTCTGGATTTCTTCCCAGGTGGAAAGCGAGCGGCGATTTGTACCTGGGATGGCAGTGTATTCCTGGTCGATGGAGTGGACGCGCCCGAGAACGGGCTTACTTGGAAACGCATTGCCTCGGGGATGTTCCAACCGCTGGGGCTTAAGATAGTGGACAACAAAATTTATGTCACCTGCCGTGATCAGATTGCCATTTTGCAGGACCTAAACGGTGATGGTGAAACCGACTTTTACCAGAACTTCAATAACGACCACCAAGTCACCGAGCATTTCCATGAATTTGCCATGGGCTTGCAGACCGACAAGGAGGGTAATTTCTACTACGCCCGCGGAGCCCGCCATGCCAAAACCCCGCTGGTCCCTCACCATGGTACGCTTCTCAAGGTCAGCAAAGATGGCTCCAAGACTGAGATTATCGCTACCGGCTTTCGGGCACCCAACGGTGTTTGCGTTAATCCCGACGGCACTTTCTTCGTTTCGGATCAGGAAGGACACTGGATCCCCAAGAACCGGATTAACTGGATTACCAAGGGCGGCTTTTACGGCAACATGTGGGGCTATACCGACATCACCGACACCTCGGATGATGCCATGGAACCACCGGTTTGCTGGATTACCAATAGTTTTGACCGATCTCCCGCTGAGCAGATTTGGGTCACC
>CAZPPD010000701.1:0-2435 GCA_964588185.1 uncultured Alcaligenaceae bacterium
AGAACATTTCGTTTCTCTCGGTGAAAAGCTGGTGATCCAAGTCGCGGATCTCAAAAAAAAAAATGCTAACCTAAAGAAAGCCCCAACTTTTGCTAATGTCCTGGAAGAAATCTTAACAAAAACGCACATTCCCAGGGCTACCTACCGGCTCCAATTAATTTCTCAGTTCTCTTTCCAAGATGCCGAGGCGATTGTCCCTTATCTCCATCAGCTTGGCATAAGCGATTGCTATGCTTCCCCCATATTGCAAGCCCGCCCGAATAGCTCCCACGGCTACGACATTTGCGACCACAGCCACATTAACCGTGAACTGGGAGACCGGAAATCCTTCGACTCCTTTACAGCTGCTTTGCAGATCAGGAATATGGGAATGATTTTGGACACCGTTCCCAATCACATGGGAATCGGCCATGAAAATAATCATTGGTGGATGGACGTCCTGGAAAACGGCCCAAGTTCTGTGTTCGCCGATTACTTCGATATTGATTGGAACCCAATCAATCCCAACCTGAAAAATAAAGTCTTGCTCCCGGTCCTCGGAGATCAATACGGAACCGTATTGGAAAACAGCCAAATCAAACTCAACTACGAAGACGGCGCTTTTTATTTTTCCTACTACGAACACCGCTTCCCGGTTTCCCCGGGTACCTACAGCACTATCCTGGAAATCAACTTGCCGGAGTTGCAAGAAAAGCTGGGAGAAGACAACGGGCATTTTCAGGAGCTACAGAGTATCCTGACGGCCATTGGTTACCTGCCTTCCTTAACAGAAACCGATCCGGAACATAAGGCGGAACGAAATCGCGAGAAAGAAATCATCAAACGTCGGATTGCGACTCTCGCTCAACAAAGCCCGGAAATTGAAGATTACCTGGAAACAATTTTGCGCTCTTTTGAAGGCTGGTCCGGAGATTCGGACAGCTTTGATCTTCTGGACTCGCTTCTCGAAAAGCAATCTTTCCGCCCGGCTTTCTGGCGTGTGGCCACCGAGGAAATCAACTATCGCCGCTTTTTCGATATCAATGATTTGGCGGCCATTCGAGTGGAAAAACCCGAAGTCTTCCAGGCAACCCACCAAATATTCTTTAATCTACTAGCCGAAAACAAAGCAACCGGTTTGCGAATCGATCATCCCGATGGGCTGTGGAACCCCACGGATTATTTCCGCAACCTTCAGGAAACCTTCAGCCGGCGGCGAATCGAAAAGCTGCTGGATGAAGGCCGGCTTCCCGAGGACTTATCCGAGGAAGTTGCCAAGCGGTTTATCACCCACATGAATGACTCGCTAAATCCTTCCTGGCCGCTCTATGTGGTTGCGGAGAAGATTTTGGCAGAATCCGAACCGCTGCCCCATGATTGGGCGGTCCACGGAACCTCCGGATACGATGCCTTGAACTCGATCAATGGAATTTTCGTCAACCAGGAAAATGAAGAGCAATTTACCAACCTCTACCAACGCTTTTTGGGCAGAGCATCAGACTTCGACGCTATTGTTCAATCCAGCAAACGGATGATCATGCTGGTGTCGCTGGCAAGTGAAATCAATTCGCTCAGCCACCTGCTGGACCAGATTTCCGAGCGAAATCGCCGCTATCGGGACTTTACTCTCAATAGTCTGACCTTTGCCATTCGAGAGATTATCGCCTCCCTTCCCGTCTATCGCACTTACATCTCCAATCCGGAAACCGTCGCGCTACGCGACCGCATGTACATCGAAGCGGCGGTGGAAGAAGCCAAACAACGTAATCCTCGCACGGCCGACTCAATCTTCCACTTCATCCGCGACACCTTGCTCATGCGAAATTTTTATGACTTCCATCCGGTCGACCAACCGTTGGTCTTGGAATGGGTCATGAAGTTCCAGCAAATCACCGGTCCGGTCATGGCGAAGGGAGTGGAAGATACGGCCTTCTATATTTATAACCGCTTGGTTTCCTTGAATGAGGTCGGCGGTCATCCCAATCATTTCGGCACCTCTGTCCAAGATTTCCATCATCAAAATTGCGAACGCCGGGAACGCTGGCCTCATTCCATGGTGGCTTCCTCCACCCATGATACCAAGCGGAGTGAGGACGTCCGTGCCCGGCTCAATGTTCTCTCGGAGATACCGGAAGAATGGGACCACGCCATTATTCGCTGGCATCAGATGAACAGCGACAAAAAACGCAAAGTGGAAAAGATTATCGCACCCAGCAAGAATGATGAATATCTCTTGTACCAAACCTTGGTTGGGGCTTGGCCAAACCAGCCATTAACCCCTGAAACCTTACCCGATTTTCGCACCCGCATTGCCAACTACATGCAAAAAGCAACCAAGGAAGCCAAGGTACACACCAGTTGGGACAATGCAAAGGATGAAATGATTGGGCAAGTTTGGGATTAGTACCACAAAATTTTGCGGGCCATAATGCATACCCATTACATTACCACCAACG
>CAZPPD010000701.1:2445-3698 GCA_964588185.1 uncultured Alcaligenaceae bacterium
GAGTTTCGGATTTCGTCCTCTAGATTTTGCCGGACTATCTTGATTCTCCTATCTTTAACGACCTCCGGGGTTTTCAAGAAAAAATCGCCTTTTTCGGCTACCTCAATTCCCTTTCCCAGACCCTGGTGAAACTTACTTGTCCGGGAATGCCGGATATTTACCAGGGAACAGAGCTATGGGATTTAAGCCTGGTAGATCCCGATAATCGTCGTCCCGTGGATTATGAATTCCGGAAATCCGTCCTAAATGATATGCAGCAGAAAATTGGCCGGGAAGAAGCAGACTTGCTCGGCCTGGCAAATGAGTTATTGCATACGATCAAAGACGGGCGGGTGAAGCTGTATGTAATCCATCAAACCTTAAAGCTCCGTCGAAATCATGATCAATTGTTAACCGATGGGGATTACCTTCCGGCTCGATCCTTTGGCGAAAAAGCTAACCACCTTTGCAGTTACTTACGCCATCTCGGAGAAAAAGCTTTACTGGTAGCAGTCCCTCGGCTTGTAAATGGTTTGTTACAGAACCAACCTCAGTTTCCTTTTCAAAACGATATTTGGAAAGAAACTTGGATTTCCTTACCCCACGGAAAAAACGGTCAGCATTGGCGAAACGTTTTCACCGGCCAACGAGTTCAAATCCGCGAAAAAGAAGGACAACCTGTTGTCTACGGGGGAGAATTGTTCCGGGATTTCCCTGTTTTTCTCGGCACTCTCGAACGAACATCTGGTCAGGGATAAAAATCCCGGCAAGCACTTTTCTTACCCCTTCGAATCGGTTATCAAGGAATATATTCCTAGCTTGCAAATTTCTTCCAACAACCGGTTAACCTAAAATGACACGCCTCTTCCTACTTTGCGGAATGCTGGTTTTGACTACCAGTTGGTCTCGTGCTGCGGAAGCTCCATCTTACTCCAAGCAAATTCAACCTTTGTTTGCCAAATACTGCTTGGAATGTCACAACTCCAAACGGCCCCGAGCGGGTTTGGACTTGGAGACGCCCAAAGGGCTCCAAGCAGGTTCGGATAATGGCTCCGTCTACGTGCCCGGTAAAGCGGATAAAAGTAAGCTTGTTTTGGTTGTCGAAGGGAAGCAAAAACCGGTTATGCCGCCCAAGAAAACCGAGGCCCAGCCAAAGCCTCAAGAAATTGCTTTGCTGCGACAGTGGGTAGAAACCGGAGCCAAGTTAGACAAACTCATCACCAATGTTGTTCTCCCGGAAATCCAAACGCAAGTAAAAAGGTGGCCGCCGGTGG
>CAZPPD010000702.1:0-3695 GCA_964588185.1 uncultured Alcaligenaceae bacterium
GAGGCAGGCCCCATGCTGGCAGTTAGGGTTAAGGTAGAGGTGATTCTCCTTGGACAAGATCATTTTTTGACGGATAATGTCAGGCGGATGGGGTGAGAACGAAGACGCGCCAAAACACAAGGACTAAATAATCATGAAAACACTGGCAGTCAGTCTCATAACAGGGACCTTGCTGGGATTTGCCGTCCCAGTTTGCATCGCTGACGAAGCAGGGAAAGTGTCTTTCAAAAAAATTACGCTCGACAGAGCTTTTCGAAGCGAAGGCGTTGCCGTGGGAGATTTTGATGGCGACGGCAAATTGGACATTGCTGCCGGGGATGTTTTCTTCGCCGCACCGGATTGGAAAATGAACCGCATCGCCGCTCAACCTAAATCGTACAACCCATTGTCAGGCCGGGCAGGTGCTTATCTTTGCTTCGCCGGCGACGTCAACCGCGATGGCCATACCGATGTGATTCACATGTGTCGGCCCGGAGGTCCCGTGCTTTGGTTCGAGAATCCTGGCACCGCTCGCCCTTGGAAAAAACATGTGGCCGTGCGCATGTATACAACTGAAAGCCCACATTGGGCCTCGGTTCGCGGCCAAGAAAAGGAGCTCGTCTTGGGATACCCCGTAGATCAGGACGACTTTGAGAGCCCGAAGCGGCGGATGGCCTTCGTTCGACCGGGAAAAGACCCTACCGCGTTGTGGCCGGTCCGAATGTTTTCGGCCAACGGCGGCTCCGGCAGTAGGCGTTGGCACCATGGACTCGGGGTGGGTGACATTAATGGCGATGGCCGAAAAGACGTTGTGACTCCGCAAGGCTGGTATGAATCACCTGCCGACAAGAAAAAATCCGAATGGACGTTCCATAAGGCCAACCTTGGCAAGGACTGTGCTCAGATGCTGATCTATGATTTCGATGGCGATGGCGACAATGATGTGCTCAGCACGAGTGCGCATAAATTCGGTATCTGGTGGCACGAGCAGATGCCGGCCGGTTGGCGCACCCACCTCATCGACAAGAGCTTTTCGCAATCTCATGCCGCCTGTTTGGCCGACATCAACGGCGATGGCCTTCCCGATTTAGTAACTGGTAGGCGTTATTGGGCGCATATGGGGCGGGATCCGGGGGCCAAAATGCCTGCTGTACTTGTTTGGTTTGAATTGAAACGCCGGAAAGGCCGGCCGATGTGGACAAAGCATTTGATCGACAATGATAGCGGGGTTGGCATTCAATTTGAGGTGGTGGACGTTAACGGCGATGGTTTGCTTGATGTGGCCACATCGAACAAAAAAGGCGTCTATTACTTTGAGCAGGTTCGTGACGCCGGAAACTAGAGCGGCACTAAGGTGGCATTCCGGAAAAAAGGGTAGGTTAGGGTCAAGTACCTTTTGTCCTAACCCTTTTTCCGCCTCATCACCTAGCAGTTATAGATTCCACGGCGCTTTGATTCAATCAAATGCTAAGGAAGGTATTTGCTGACGTCCCATATTTTCAACGGTAAAGTCCACCCGCAAGAAGCAACGATGTTGGTATTGCCGGCAAAAACTACGTGACAAACTTGCCGGCGATCATGGGCACGAAGAATTAAGCCTTCTTCTCCGGTCGTCAAGTTCCAAATGCGAATGCGACCGTCATGAGTTCCCACCGCAATCCAAGAATTGTCCGGAGAAATGGCTATGGCCGGGAGGTCCCGATCAGGATCCTGAAGTACCATTTGTTCCTTCCAGGTTTTTGTGCTCCAGACCCGTACCGTTCCGCGATGATCCGAACTAGCCAACAAACTTCCGTCCGGAGAGAATCGCACCTTACGAATCCGTCTGTTCCCTAACCATACAGATTCCGGTTCCCCCGATTCAAGATCCCAGACAAAGACCTTTCCGTTCCTGGTTCCCCCGGCGAGTAATTTCCCCTTCGGAGAAAAATCCAGGGTAACCACTTCCTGAGCATTAGCAGTCAGCTTGCGATATTTCTTTTGGTCGCCAACCTTATATAACCAAACGATCGTTTCATCCTTGCGCACCTCCATATTGCTGTATGCGATGAACTTACCATCCGGAGAAATGGCAATCGTACGGACTCCCATTCTATCGCTGGGAAACTTCTGGACGAGGCGTCCGCTATCCGCCTCAACCACTGCAGCATGTCTTTCTTGGCCGCCAATCGCCAACAGGGAACCATTCCCCGATAACCGCATCTCTCGAAGAGGTCCGACTGGGTTGGGAATTTTCCCTTGAGATTTGCCATCCAAAGACCAAAAGGAAATCAGTCCTCTGTCTGCAATGACAATTTGTTTGTTCGCAGGGCTAAATTCTAAGAAGGATACCCTTGTTGGAATGGATAGGTCGGATTCGGTGAGCACACGGGGCAGCGGTTGGGCAAGCAACGGCTCAATCCGGGAGGTAGCCTCGGCGAAAGATCCTTGCTTGATTCGCACCGATCTTCCGTCCGCACGCCGGGTAAACTCAACCTCACCTTCTTCCAATTCCACCCGCGTTCCCATGTCCGAAGCAGCGGAGATAAGGCGAGTACCAAGCACCCGAACGGTGGCGTGAGGTGTCGTAATGATCATCGGCTGCTTTTCCTTCTGCGGAGCAACATCAACGACCATTACCCCTCGAGAAAGAAATAAGCGCTTGCGGCCACTCTTCGAATGATTGATTCGGACAATACTATTGCTGTTGAGTTGGAGTTTGGTGGAATCGGCAAATTGAATGACCACCGAACTATCAACATCCCCGGTACGAATGGTTTGCCCACTGGGAATATCCTTGCCTATCTTTAAGGGCTTTGCCTGAGACTTTCGGTTGATCAGATAAGCGTTACCCTCAAGTTCAACAATCTTGGGAAGATCCAAGGACGTTGAAGGCTGCGGAGGCCTTAATTGGAAGGCAATTAACAATGCCGCTGCACAAGCGGCGGTAAAAAGGGCCGCTCCCGACCAGAACCATCTGTTCCGCCGACTCCATGAGGTTTTTGCTGCGAATTCTCCTTGGGAACGAACGATTACTCTCAATGGAGATTCGACCTCCAGCTCCAAAGGCAAGTCCGGCTTTGCCGGGGTGAGTTCCAAGTCCAGGGAAGCTTCTAATAGCCGATATTCCGCAAACATCCACAAACAATCAGGGTCGTTTCCCACCAACTCTTCCAGCCGCTGCGTTTGCAGTTCATTTAGGTCCCCTTTGCGCAGGGTATGGATCAGATCAAGCAATTCTTCGGTATTCGGGTTGTTCATACCTTTCCCCACTCGGAAAGTTTAAGTTGAATGCACTGAAATAATGTTTCATGGATTTTGGAAAGCGCCTTATAAATCGCAGATTCCGATCGTTCCAGGGCATTAGCGATATCACTAATTTCTTGCTCTGACCGATAACGCAGGTCAAGAATTTCCCGTTGTCGCGGCTGTAATTCCTGCAAACATTGGTTTAAGGCATCACTGCGGTAATTGTCGGCCTTCAGGGAGACTAATAACTGCTCGGAAAACAACTGATCCACCTTCTCCCCGAACAGAGGTTTAATCCGACCCGTTTCGCGATAGTGTTTCAGCAACAGCCGGCGGGCAAACCCACAGGCCCAGCGGCCAAAGTCACCGGACCTGTCAAAATCAGCAAATTTTTCCCAAAGAAGGATACTGGTTTCCTGAAGTAAGTCATTCGCATCACTCGTGCAGCGTACCTGAGCCCGTATGAAACCATAAATCTGGCGATGATT
>CAZPPD010000703.1:0-3686 GCA_964588185.1 uncultured Alcaligenaceae bacterium
ATTATTTGAAAGCGTCAAGGAGCCGAATCGGCCGGATGTGAGTAACATCAAGGACGAGGAAGAAAAGAAGAAGAAGCTCATCGATTACCAGAAAGCCCACGCCATTTATTGGTTAATTCAAGTCAAACGTGCGGAAGCATTGCGGAAGTCCAAAAAATTTGTGGATGCTTACACCATTCTCAAAGGTATGCTTGCGAATGAAAAAGCGGTTGGTAAGCTTCCCGCAATGAAAGAAATGAATCTCATTTTCGAGGACAAGCATCTATGGGTGAAAGCTATCAACGGTTGGGGGAAGTTGATGAACAACCCGAAACTCCGGGGTCAACTGGCCGGCAACCCCAAGATGCAGGAATTCTATTTTGACTGCTATTTCCACAAAGCGTACTGCTTTTACAAATATGGAGAAGCGAAAAAAGAAGCCAAATATGTTAAATTCGCCGCCAGCCTGATCAAACAACTGGAAAAAGCAAGGGATACCTCACCCGGTTGGCGAATGGTCGGGGAACGATTTGAAGAATTGCTTGACGAACATGCGGATTTGCGAAAAGAATACGCGGAATTAAAAGCAGGCTAAACAAACACTATTGAAGCCCCATAAAACCAAATCCAAACATCCATCTGGAGAATTTTCTTGATGAAACGAATAGCTCCTTTGTTTTTCTTTACGGCGGTATATATCCTCTCCTTTTCCTTAGCGGCACAGGCTCAACCAAGCAACCCGGTGATTGTTTACTTCAAGGATCCCAAGAAAAAATCCGAAACCGGAGTGGTAGCCAGTGAATCTATCAAAGGCCTTCGTTTGCAAGGAAAAGCCGAGCCATTCTCGCCCGAAGAAATTGAAAATGTCGATTACTCAGGGCACTTGGAATTGGCCAAACGCGGCATTTTACGCAACGCCGTAAAATTGGAAGCCTTGGCCTCCTCAACCAAAAAACCCGAGGAACGGATGGAAAAGTTAAAGGATGCCTTGCAGAATTACCAAAATGCTCTCCAGGAAATGGGGCCCACTTTGTTTGCCGCCAAAAGGCATGCGGAGTTCAAGATTGCTTATCTCAGGGGAGTCATTAGCCAGGGAGAAGAAAAGCAGATTAACCGCTTCACCGCCATCACGAAGCTCACCGAATTTACCAAAAATCATCCCGATAGTTGGCAATACCCTGCAGCCACAATCCTGCTGATCAAGCTTCACGTCCAACAAGGGGATCAGGAAAAAGCGGAGGAAACTCTCAAAAGTTTTATCGACTCCAAAGCGAACCTGGCCATGAAGAAGCAAGCCGAATTGATGATGGCCCGTCTTCATATAAATCGGGGGAAATACGGCGATGCACTGCAGCAACTAAACACCATCATGGTTTCTGCCCCAAAGGATTCCCCTTATTTCTTGCGGGCAAAATTGGCCGAAGCGGAATGTTTAGCTGCCACCAATAAATTACCGGAAGCAACTTCAAACCTGAAATCAATCCTGGAAAAAGCCCAAACTGCCAAAGACAAGGTCACCTTGGCCAAGGCATATAACACCCTTGGCATGTGCTACTACCAAGCCGGAAAATTTCATGAAGCCCGCTGGCAATTCTTATGGGTGGATGTGGTTTACAACGAAGACCCCGAGGAACACGCCAAAGCGTTGTATTATCTCTGGAAAACCTTCCGGGAATTAAACGAAGCCAAGCGCGGGCAGGAATTCTTCAACATGCTGGTTAATGGAGAAGCCTATTCCATCTCGGAATACCAGGCGAAAGCTATAGAAGAGAATAAGGCAGGGTAAGAATGGCCGGGCTCAAATCCCGCTACCGCCTTCGTGTTCAATGACGTGCAAGCCGCATTCTTTTTTGACGCTTCCCGCCCAACGGCCGGCTCGTTCGTCTTCACCATTGCTAACTGCCCGGGTACAGGGCCAACACCCGATACTGGGATAGTTCTGATCGTGCAGTGGGTTATAAGGTACGTTGTTTTTGAAGATGAAGTTCCAGACGTCTTTGTGGTTCCAGTTCAGAAGCGGATTAATTTTGACCAGATTAAACTTTGCGTCCAACTGTACCACTTTGGCCAAGGCTCGATCGGCTGTCTGATCTTTGCGAATGGAACTGACCCAAGCATCATAACCTTGAACCGCTCGGCGAAGGGGTAGGATTTTGCGATCGTAGCAACACTGATCGGGGCGGTGGCGATACAAAGGTCCCCCATGTTCTGCTTCGTATTGCTCCACCGTCATTTCCGGATAAATGAACTCCACTTCTATGTCGTATTTTTCTTTGATGCGTTCACGCAGTTCCAGGGTTTCGGTGAATTGATACCCGGTTTCCAGATTGAATACCCGAACTCCTTTCTCGATCTCGGACAGCATGTGAATAATGCAGCATCCTTCGGCACCAAACGCCGTTCCCATTGTCAATCGAGGGTGAAAAGTGTCTACAGCCCATTGAAGTAACTGCTGCGGTTCGGCGTTTTCCAACTCCTTCGCCACAGAATCTATTTGCTTTTGGTCAAATTTCTCGACTTGCATGTAGTTTCCTCTTTCGGCCGCTTAAAGGCCCCTATAATCAATTCGGAAGACTATTATATTGATTTAAAACCAAAAGATAATTTTCAGGCAGGATCTGATATATTAATGGGGCATAGGTTGTAATAAGTCAATAGTTGGGAGCCGTCGCAAGCATGCTTCAGGCCAATATGTGAATTTCAACCAAAATTTAGTTACATTTCGGACTGCTCGGCAAGATGTACTTTCGTTCGATATTTTCTAGCTCTCCAACCATAAGATGATTCGGCTTTGGAATTCTTACCTGTTAAGGGTCCGGCCTAAATAGTAAAGGGCGCCTAATCCAGGATCAAGTCGCCCTTTTTGCACTGCAATAATCGGTTTAAATTATTTCAGATCTTTGATCTCAATATCTTTAAAGTGAATCCGGGCTCCTTCACATTGAAATCCAATGGGACCCGATGTCAGAGTGCTGCTTCCGGTGTTCACCAAAGTACCATTGATGCGAACCTCAACCGATCCATCGGCTTTAGCGGTAACTTCCGTGGTATTCCACTCATGGGAAGGCTTCAGAGCTTTTTTCTGGGCCTTCTTGTTGAAATCTTGCTCGGTTTTATGCTTCTTCCGGTTTAGCCCGATGAAGTACAGCTTTCCATGGTCGCTGTAACGGCATTGCGGTTCCACCGATTGCGGCCAAACTTTGTGAGGCTTTTGGATGTGAATCAAGCAACCGCTGTTCATGGAAGTCTTCTTGGGTTGTTCCTTGGGATATCGCCAAGTGTAGCGAAGGACATAATTCTTGTAGGGCTTCTCCGTGTAGAAATAACCGTTCGGGCGAACGCCGGTGACTTGAATTTCGCCGTCTCTAACGACAATGCTTTTTTCCGGATCACCCTTCCCGCCAAGGAACACTTTCCAACCAGTCAGGTCCTTGCCGTTAAATAAAGGTCGGAATTTACCCCCGGCTTTGGCTTGAGCACAAAATAGAGTCAATGCGGCGAACGTCGCCAACCCAACTACTTTCCGCAAAGTGGGATTTATCATAGATGTTTTCCTCCGATTAATTATCCCCACAAATTACCCCAGTGGCAATTTGCGTTGGGATGATTGTAAAGGGAGGGTTGCAAGTTCGCAAATGTTGATTCGGGTTTTTCGCTTTGATGTTTGAAATACTTCAGGGCTCTTCCTTCGACCAACCGAAGAATAC
>CAZPPD010000704.1:0-3675 GCA_964588185.1 uncultured Alcaligenaceae bacterium
CCGGTTGCCGCGGTGGTCCATCGGTCCAAGCACTCCGCGAAGTGCTGATCAAAAACAACTCCTTGGGAGGCTAGGAAATCTAGATTGGCGGTATCAATCCAATCATTTCCATAACAGCCAAGATATCCCAGATGGAATCCAGAGGCTTGAATAACCAATATCTTCATGCTTCGGTTCCTATTCATCCAATTCCCGGAAAACAACTATACCTAAAGAACTCAGATTCCATATCCAAACTATATTGAAAACAGAACTCATCTTGTGAAATTCTGCTGTCTACTCTACACTTCCCGCAGTATGGGTTTTCTTGGGTGAAAGAAAAGGAGAATGAAACGTGTCAACTACTGCACCTTCCCGCGGCCGTATCTATGATGACATTACTCAACTCATTGGCAATACTCCTTTGATTCGTTTGCGCCGAGTAGTTGGCGAAGATTGTAAGGCAACCGTTGTAGCTAAAGTAGAAGCTTTTAATCCCCTTTGGTCTGTTAAAGACCGAATCGGGGTAGCAATGATTGATGCCGGAGAGCGAGAAGGTAAGATCAATAAAGACACCACTATCGTTGAACCCACCAGCGGGAATACCGGAATTGGTTTGGCATTTACCTGTGCTGCTCGGGGTTACAAATTGATGGTCACCATGCCGGAGACCATGAGTTTGGAGCGGCGGCGTTTGCTGAAAGCCTTTGGGGCCGAATTGGTATTAACTCCGGGTGATAAAGGCATGTCCGGGGCCGTCAGCAAGGCAGAAGAGTTAGTGCAAACCATCCCCAACAGTTTCATGCCGCAACAGTTCAATAATCCCGCCAACCCGGAAATCCACCGCAAGACCACAGCCGAAGAAATCTGGAATGACACTGAGGGAAAGATTGATATTTTAGTATCCGGAGTCGGAACCGGCGGAACGATTACTGGCGTTAGTGAAGTCATCAAACAACGAAAACCAAGCTTCTACTCCATCGCAGTCGAGCCGACTTCCAGCCCGGTGATCACGCAACGCAAATCCGGCGATGAATTGAAGCCCGGCAAACACAAAATCCAAGGAATTGGAGCCGGTTTCATTCCCGGCATTTTAAATCTGGAAGTGATCGACGAGGTTATCCAGGTGGATGACGAGGACGCCTTTGTAATGGCACGAAGAATGGCCCGCGAAGAAGGATTACTTTGTGGAATCAGTTGTGGCGCTGCGGCCCACATTGCCGTCCAAGTTGCTCAACGCCCCGAGAATGCCGGCAAGATGATTGTGGTTGTTCTTCCGGACTTGGGTGAACGTTATCTAAGTACTCCTTTGTATCCGGAGTAATTTTTGTTGCGATAGAAACTGCCGGGGGCACTTGAAAGATTTGGTGCCCTCATATTCTCTATTGTTTCTCCCTTAAATCTACCCAAAATTAGTGGAACACCCCAAAGAATATCTGCTCTTTCATTTCTCCACTGGACCGTTACAATCCACTTCTCAGTTAGGATTCTTCTCCCCATGACAAGGAGTCGTCATGAAAACTGTTGTCCGATACATTTTGGGAACCTCTATTGCCGCCCTAATCGTCGCCGCACCAATCGCTTATTACATTTACCGGCATCGAGATTTGCGAAATTTTGCGGTGGTACGGGATGGAGTTCTCTACCGCAGCGGACAACTCAGCCGGGAATCACTCAAAGAAGTCATTCAGGATCACGATATCAAAACGGTAATTACTTTTCGGTGTGCTCGGAAGCCTGGAGATCCGCATCCGGATATTGAGGAAGAAAAATACGTTCGCAAAATTGGTTTGAACTATTATCGGTTGCCGCCCAAGGGTTGGTATACCAAAGATGGAGTCGACCTGGGCCGGAAGAGCACCAAGAAATTCTGTGAGATTGTCAAAGATCCCAAACACTACCCTATCCTGGTCCATTGTTTTGCCGGGAAACATCGAACCGGTGCTTATGTGGCTGTTTATCGCATGGAATGTGAAGGCTGGTCCAATGAAAGAGCAATCGAAGAAATGAAACGATACGGTTACGACAATATCGAAGAGCACAAGGATTTACTGGGATTTCTTACCCAATATTAACTTCAAACAGTCCTTGGGCCAACAGTCTGGGGCGGGGTGTCCCACTAAATTTCGGGATTCTGCAAATATTTGGGTGCCATACTTGCCCTTGCCATTCAAAAACCTCCCCGTTTCTACTTAAAAGTCATATCCCTTGAGGATCAAGGCGAGTATGCTTCAGACAATTCGGTGGATCACAAACCAAAAATTCTGTTGGCAACCCGTTGGGAGCAAGTAAATTTTGCCGCCTTCGATTGTCATCCAAAATGTACTTTCCCCTTCTTAAGCGACATCCAAACTCACCTCAACACTATTTTCTTTTAACCAATCCAAGTGTGCCCATCTTTCTTTTTGTGGAATTTTCATCAAGGATTTGCTCTAATATTAATCATTATATCGAGTTATTGTTGCCGGAATAAAAGACTGGAATTAATTCAATGCGAAGAATTGGTTTTACTTTGATAGAAATGTTGGTGGTGATCGCCATCATCGCTGTCTTGATCGCCTTGCTTTTGCCCGCCGTGCAACGAATTAGGGAAGCGGGATCACGCATCGAATGCCAAAATAATCTCCGCCAACTTGGCTTGGCAATGCATGGCTACCAGACCGACTATAATAAATTCCCTTCCGGTTCTCCCGACTCATCGGGGTACCTATCTCCCCAAGTGCAGATGCTCAAGTATTTGGAACAAGGCAATACTTACAGCCTGTTTGATCTGGCTATTGGCCCATTCGTGGGACAGAACGTGAATGCGGCGGCTCAAAGACCGAGGTTTTTTCTCTGTCCTTCCGAATCCCAAAGGGGAACTATCTCTCCCATGGGGTGGACCAATTACCACGCCAATTCCGGCACCTGGGTGCATATTAACGGTTGGGATGGGATGTTTGGTCCAAACTTTAGTGCCGGGGGAGCAATCCTCCAAGATGCAGTCACCATAGATATGGTAGAAGATGGGTTGAGCAATACCGCGGCGTTCGCTGAAGTCCGCAACGGCTTATATGTATCTAGTCCCCCGAGAGAAAAGTTAACCGATTGTTTTGAGTTTGGCTCCCCGCCCTCCAATGACCCGGTAGCAGCCCGCCAAGCATTCCTGAATCGGGAGCCGAATTGGCAGAACGAAACGATCCCCTGGGGTGGAACTTGGCGTTATCGTGGCTACCCGTGGAGCGAAGGAACCGTCTGGCGCGGCTGGTATAATCACCTGATGCAACCGAACCGAGTGTGCTGGCGGCCTGATGATTGGTGGAAACTGGTTACACCCGCGACCAGTTATCACCCGGGCGGAGTAAACACGTTGATGGGAGATGGCCGTGTGATCTTTGTGTACGAAACGATTGATCCCGGTGTTTGGTATGCCACCGGCAGCCGGGCAGGGGGAGAAGTGCAAACGATACAATAGAAGTAGCTGAGGGGGCTGAAATGATTAGGATGCTGGCTTTTTTCCTTTTCTGTCTATTGGGAACCACTGTATTCACCGGCTGCAGCAGAGAAGATCCCAAACCGAAGTTCACCGAAGAGGAACTCAGAAAAGAAGCGGAGAAATTACGAAACGAAGCTAGAAAAGAATTTGAAAACAAATAGTGTCATAATTACTTTCAGGGCAAGTCCACAATCCCCTCGCCGATTTCTCTGGCATTTCCT
>CAZPPD010000705.1:0-3672 GCA_964588185.1 uncultured Alcaligenaceae bacterium
GCGCGTGCAGGGTTAAATCGTCTGCTACCAATAAATCCGGCGGAATGGTGCTGGTGAACAATTGCTTGATATCCTCTGGCCGGATTACCCCTTTGAGCTCGCCCTTGTCATCAACCACGGGGAAACTGGCGAAATCAATGTGTTCCTTGGCAGTGGCAACAATTTGGGTGACATTGGCATCCAGCTTGATAATCGGAAAGTTGGTTAACATGACATCCGCAACTTTGACGTGTTCCAACTCTGCGAAATGATGGCCCCGGGTAATCGATTCGCCTCGCCGCGTTAACTTCTTGTGATAAATACTTTCCGGGTCAATCCAAGTGGCAACAATCCCGGCAACTCCGGCAGCGACCATGATCGGTAAAATGATGCGGTAATCACCGGTCATTTCATAAACGATAAGAATGGCACTCAAAGTTCCATGAGTAGTCCCGGCAACCACCGCTCCCATACCTACCACGGCGTAGAGTCCGGGATGAATCCCGATTTCCGGAAATAACAAGTCGGCGATCAAGCCAAAGCAAGCTCCTAATACCGAACCCAAAAATAACGAGGGTGCAAAAATACCTCCCGAACCTCCCCCGGCTAAGGTCGTGCTGGTCAACAACGGTTTGAGAAACAGCAAAGGCAACAACTACAGCAGATGGGGAAGGATTTTCTCTTGGGTTAACAAGACTCGCCGGTCCACTTGGGAGCTTTCCAGCTTCGGTTTATCCGCAGATTCCCCGGTGACGACGAGATGAAGGACATTATCTACCACCGGATATCCAACCCCGAAAACCGGGGGCGGCGGACCGCCATATTCCCGGCTTTGCATCTTCTCGGATTGAGATTGAGCAGGAGGTACTGAAGGATAGACCGCCCCAATCATTCCCAGGATAATTCCCGCAACCAAAGCTATCTTCCACCACTTTTTGAGCCGTTGGTCGAAAAAATCTTCGGTTCGGTACAAGAATTTCGTAAAGGAAACCGCCGCCAACCCACAAACCAAACCCAAGGTAAAATAAGAAGGCAACTCATGCCAATTCCCTATGTATTGGTAATCCAATTGCCGAAAGGCCGGGGACAAACCATGCTCGCCGGCTTGAAGTTGAACCACCCCGGCCAAGACGCTGGCAATGACGATGGGGGTCAGGTTGCGGACGGCGAAACTTCCCAAAATGACTTCACTGGCAAACATTACCCCCGCCAGAGGAGCATTAAAGGTGGCACTAATACCTCCGGCTGCCCCACAAGCAACCAGCGTTTTGATATTCTCGGCGGAGAGCTTAAAGAACTGCCCCGTCGAACTGCCCAGCGAAGATCCAATTTGCACGATGGGACCTTCCCGCCCTACCGAACCACCGGTCCCAATACAAAAAGCGCTGGCAAGAATCTTCACCAACGACACCCGCGGCCGAATGATGCCGTCTTGGCGAGCAACCGCTTTGATTACCTCCGGCACTCCGTGTCCTTGGGCTTCCGGAGCAAAGCGGCGAGTAAACCAGGCCACCAATAACAACCCTACAGTTGGCACAAAAATGATTAAGAGGCGATACCGGGGGTCTTGGGACACAAGATTCATAACAGAACCGATGGCGAAGTGATCGATGGTATGAATCAGCCATGTGAAAAGAACCGCACCGTAGCCTGCAATAATCCCAATGAAACAAGCCAGAATGTTCACTAAAGTATCAGCGGGAATTTTTCCTCGGGGAATGAGATTTAATAAGCCTTCTTGGAAATGTCGAAACCCTAATTGCAGGCGATATGAAAAACTCTTACTTTCCAACTCTTTTTATCTCCTTTTCAACCTCTTCTCCGCCTTGAAAGCAACAACAATACTACCGCAGGATGGTTAATTTTAAAGGGGAATGCAAAAAGCCATTTTAAAACTTCCTTTCCCGATTTCCTTTTGAGATAATCTTTGTAATCATTCAGGGATATTACCTTTTTTGTAAGAAACTATTATTCTAGGAAATCTTCAAGGCTTCCAACCTGAAGGAAAAAGATTTTGATGAGATATGTCCTCGGCCTTGTTGGAATGGGAATCGGTATCATCGGATTTCTCATTTCCTCCTTTACCTCTACTCCCACCAACGCTCTGGAATTGCCCCTCCCCAGCCCGAGTTTTCTCCCGTCGGAACCGGTTGGCACGGAAGCATCTGCCCAGCGCGTTCAAAATGGCTTGGTTGCCCTGTACAATTTTCATTCTGCTTCCGGCCCTATTATCAAGGACCGATCCGGTGTAGGTAGGCCGGTGGACCTCCGCATTGAAAACCTCAATGCCGTTCGCCGATCCGAAGGGTCCCTGGAAGTGGTCGGCAAAACCGTGATCCGATCGGAGAAAACTCCTTCGCGGATCATCGATGCTATCCGCAAGTCTGGTGAGATCACCGTGGAAGCGTGGATTCGGCCGGCAAATACCAAACAAGATGGCCCAGCACGGATCGTCACCATATCTCACGACACCAGCAACCGGAATTTCACCTTGGGACAGGAAAGGGATCGCTTCGATGCCCGCCTGCGAACGACCCGGACCAGTGGAAACGGCCTCCCTTCGCTCAGCACTCCAAACCGCAGCCTGGACGGCAAATTGACCCATGTGGTTTATACCCGCGAACGCTCCGGGCAAGCGCGGATCTTCCTTAACGGCAAACAAAAGGCATCCAAGAGGGTCTCCGGAAACACCTCCAATTGGAATCGGTCCTACCGCTTGGCGTTGGCAAACGAATTGACAAAAAACCGCACCTGGTTGGGGAAATACCACTTGGTGGCCATTTACGACCGGGACCTATCGGCCAAAGAAGTGGAACAAAATTACCGGGCCGGAGTCCAAGCCCAAATTGAATTGGTCAAGGCAATTAAGCAACGCAAAGCAGAAAGTGCCCGCCTCTTCAAAAGCAAAATCACTCACCTGTTGGCCCGGCACTGCTTGGAATGCCATGGTTGGAAATCCAAACGCGGGCGTCTGGATTTATCCCGGAAATCAGCGGCCTTACAGGGCAATCACCGAGGAAAAGTCATTGTTCCCGGTCGTTCCGCCGAAAGCCGCCTTTGGAAATCCGTCCAAACCAACGACATGCCCAAAAACCGCTCGCCTTTATCAAAACGGGAAAAAGCATTACTGCAACAATGGATCGACAAAGGAGCGGTCTGGTCGGTAGAAACCATCAGCCCCGCCCTTTACGCCAAGAATCACAATAATGTCTCCACTTTCGTAAGAAGGCTGACGGTCAACGAATATATCGAAACGGTGAAAAGCGCCGTCGGCGTCGATGTGGCCGAGAATGCCCGCAAAATACTGCCGCCGGATCTGCGTGCCGATGGCTTCAGCAACACCGCTTATAACCTCACCGTTGATCTGGAACATGTGGAAGGATACGCCAAGCTTGCCCGGCTCATCGTTCCGCGCATGGATGTGGTAAAATTCGCCGGCAAATTTTCCAAGCGCAAGGACCTTTCGGAACAAAACATGCGCCAGGTTATCCGCGGCATGGGAAACTGGTTATTTCGTGGCCCCCTGAACGATGAGGAAATAAATTCTTTCCTGCAGATCTCCAAAGCCGTTGCCAAAGAGGACGGTAAATTCAAGGAAGCAGTCAGCTTTAACGTGGAGGCAATGATGCAATCCCCACGTTTAATATACATGATGGAAATAAAGGTGGGTGACGCAAATAAACGGCGGGAGAC
>CAZPPD010000706.1:0-3655 GCA_964588185.1 uncultured Alcaligenaceae bacterium
CCTACACCCCACAATCTCTTCACCCAAAGATCCCTGACTATGAAATCTTGCAAGAATTAGGCCGGGGAGGATTGGTGGTGGTTTACAAGGCCCGTCAAGTAAGTCTGAAACGAGTAGTGGCACTCAAAGTTATCCTCGCCGGAGATTTGGCCGGGCCGGACCAGATCGCTCGTTTCCACGCCGAGGCCGAAGCTGTCGCTCGCCTGCAACATCCAAATATTGTCCAGATTTATGCGATTGGCGAGCACAAACAAATCCCGTTCATTTCCTTTGAGTATATCGTCGGCGGAACCTTGGCTCAGAACACCCGAGGTACTCCACAGCCCCCCCGCCGAGCGGCAGAGTTGGTGGAAGTACTCGCCCGGGCCATTTTTTCCGCTCATCAGCAAGGTTTGGTCCACCGGGATTTAAAACCTGCCAACATCTTGTTGACCAAAGAAGGGGAGCCAAAGATAACCGATTTTGGTTTGGTCAAACGCTTGGAGGAAGACTACGCCCAAACCAAAACCGGCTTCTTACTGGGCACTCCCCACTACATGGCTCCGGAGCAAACTACAGGAGATCCGCGGAGCGTCGGCACCCCGGCGGATATATTTTCCTTGGGAGTGATCCTGTATGAACTGCTCACCGGGCGTGTCCCTTTCCAAGCTCCCTCGATCATGCAAACCATCGACTTGGTGCGGAATAACGATCCGGTTAGTCCCCGCCAATTGCAGGGCAAAATCCCGCGCGATCTTGAAACCATCTGTCTTAAATGCTTGCAAAAGAATCCCGCCAAACGATACGCGACCGCTTTGCAGTTCGCCGATGATATAAACCGTTTCCTGAACAACCAGCCGATTGAGGCACGGCCGGTTGGCGTCATTGAGAGGACCATCAAGTGGATTAAACGGCGACCGGGAACGGCGGCAACCCTTGGAGTCAGCCTGGTTGCCACGGTGGTACTCATTGTAATGGGAGTTTGGTCCTATTTGAATGTGCAAGCATCAGCAGAGAGAGCCGAAGAAAAATTGCGGTTTGCCGGCTCTGTCGTGGACGAGATGTATACTCGGGTTGCAGAGAATTGGTTGGCCAATGAGCCTTTGCAGGATCCCCTCCGGAAAGATTTTCTGGAGAAGGCATTGAAGTTTTACCTGGCAGTTTCGGAGGAGAAGAGTGACGACCCGGTTATCCAAGCGAAAACCGCACGGGCATTTTTCCGAGTCGGCCAGATCTACCGGGTTCTGAATCAGTTTAAAAAGGCGGAAAAGGCCTACAACCAAACAATTGCTCTGCAAAAAAAGCTGCTGGAGGATTCTCCTGCGGAAGCGAATATTCGAGCCAACCTGGCCGAAAGTTACAACTGGCTGGGTGAACTCTATCGGGAGAAAGGTCAGAGTTTGGATGCGGCAGAAGCCAATTATCATCGGGCACGTAAGATCCAGGAACAATTGGTCAAGGAATTTCCGGACCGGGCCATCTACCAGAGGCACCTAGCTCGCAGTTGTTATAACCTGGGGATTGTTCATCAAAGTCGGGGTCAAAACTTAGAGGCGGAAAACTATTTTGATCAGGCCATCCACCGTCTCGGCAAACTGCCGGAGAAAATTGCCAATGACCCGGCCTATGCTTATGAGTTGGCTCTCAGTCATATCAATCGCGGGACTCTCCACAAACAACTCAAGGAAATTGAAAAGGCGGAGAATGATTACCGCCGGGCAATTTCCCTCTTGCAAGCCAATGTGGAAAAGGATCATTCCAAGGCCATTTGGAAACGCGATCTGGCCGTTGCTCACCAAGACCTCGGCAACCTGCTTTTTTCCATGGGAAAACCCAAATTGCAAGAGGCCCAAGGAGAGTTAGAGATGGCGGAAAAAGTCCTGGTTGAGTTGGTGACTGATTTTCCAACCCGGAAGAAATACCAAGCGAAACTGGCCACGACCTACAACAGAATCGGAAGTGTTCATTGGAAGCTGGGCAGAAAAGGCAAGGCGGAAGAAAACTGGAACCGCTCCTTAAAGCTCTACCTCAAACTGGTACATACCGAATCGAATGGTTTGAATTACTACGACAAAATCGGAACGGTGGAAGGGAACATTGCGTTGCTGAAATACGGGCAAAAGGATCTGAAAGGTGCTCGCCGGTCTTTGCAAGATGCCATTCAAAATGTGAGGAAAGCACTCAATGCAAGGCCGGAGAACCTGGAAATAAAATACAACCTGCGCGTGCAATACCGAAATCTTGCCGAGATCTTAGTGCAATCAAAAGACCATATAGAGGCGGTAAAAGTTGCCCAGCTTTTTGCAGATGTATTTCCGGATCGACCGTTAGACTCTTACTATGCTGCCTGCTTTATTGCTCGCTCCTTAAAGGTCCTGCAGGAGGATGACAAACTCAAGGAGACCGAGAAACAAAATCTGGAAAAGGAATACCGAGCCAAAGTGTTCGCGCTATTGGAAGAAACACTTGGGCAGCCCGGTCCCTTGAATCGGCTTCCCAATGAAAAGGAAATCTTCGCTCCTCTTTGGAATGATTCGGAATTTAGCCAAATCATGGTGAAGTTGGAGTCCCGAGCACCTACACCAACCGGGAATGGAGAAGATAACAATTAAACCACTTCATTCGAAACTTCCGGGATGATCCGGTTAATCCTCACATCCCTTCCTCTACGCCTGTCATCATCCTAAGAATTGAAACATCCCTTGTATTTGCAGTAATCGGTTGTTCGATATGTCAGGTAGCAACCTTGCCAGCCAAAGGAAGGGACAGACATGCCCAATAAGAAAAGTTCCTACTTTTTAGCCATTTTGATCATCGCAATATTTTTGGCGGGGACTGAGATTGCGCTTGCCCAAGGATTGGAAGGTCCCACGGTAAACGACACCCAAGTAGGCTACATCGACAGTGCCATTCCTGGCAATGTGTTGCGATTTCGGTCCACCACAGGGTACAACTTTTTCCGCCCGGCGCGAGCAGAGTTCCTCTATGCTCGTTCCGGACCTCAGGGACCGGGGCTGCCGAAACCGGAGAGAAGTGTGGATATCCAGCAGTTGAGCGTTTATGGAGAATGTTTACTCACCGAAAGATTCTCCGGATTTGTGGAACTTCCCGTTCGCTTCTCCAACCCCGAGATCAATGTGAACGCAGAAGGTTTCGGGGACATGAATGTGGGTTTTAAATGGGCTTTCTGGAATGATTGTTGCGGCATTAGCTCCTTTCAGTTCCGGACTTTTATTCCAACAGGAGATGCCGGAAGAGGATTGGGTACTAACCATGTGAGCTTAGAGCCGGCGTTTCTCCACTACCAGAAAATCACGGACCGATTGGCTCTTGAAGGAGAATTTCGTTACTGGGTTCCAATTGGTGGTACCAATTTCGCAGGAGACCTTTTCCGGTATGGCTTAGGACTTCATTACAATGCCTACACTACGGAGACGGTGCGTGTGACACCGGTAGCAGAATTTGTCGGTTGGACCATCTTGACCGGACAAGAAGGCGTGGTATTTCCCTCCGGAGCAGCGACTGCGGAAGAGGCAGCGGGGAACACCATTTTCAATGCCAAGCTGGGATTGCGCGTTGGTTTTTGCAACCGGGTGGACCTGTATAGCGGATATGGCAGACCCTTAACCGGGGATCGTTGGTATGAGAATGTCTTTCGTTTTGAGGTCCGGTGGCT
>CAZPPD010000707.1:0-3655 GCA_964588185.1 uncultured Alcaligenaceae bacterium
AAGTTCCGCCTGCTCGAGGCGAGCGACCCCCGCGTGGCCAAGACCATGAAGGGGTGCGGCAGAGCCTAGGTTGTTCCTTCGAGGGTCACCTGGTTTTCCTGCATAGCTTCCAACAGGGCGGCTTGCGTTTTTGCCGGAGCCCGGTTGACTTCGTCGGCCAGTAACACCTGACAAAAAATGGGCCCTTTCCTGAGAACAAAATCATTGCTCTTGCGATCGAAGATATATGTGCCGGTGACGTCGGAAGGCAATAAATCGGGGGTAAATTGAACACGTTGATATTGGATCCCCAATATCTGTGCGAACACCTTCGACAAGGTGGTTTTGGCGACTCCCGGAACGCCTTCCAACAGCACATGGCCACCGGCTAACAAGGCGATAAGGAACTGGCGGGTGACCGGTTCCATGCCAACCACCACTTTGCCGACCTCGGCAATGGTTTGCTCTCCCAGCAAACGAACCTTTTGCGCCCAGGCTTTTAGGTCTGCGCTGTCGGTTCCCGGACCGAGATTTCTGATTGAAGATAGTTCCACATTTTCCCTATCATTTGCTGTGTCAATTTGGCTTGCTTCGCGAAGTAGCCGATCTCATTAGGGTTAGGCATTGCCGCCAACACTAAGTCCGGCCACCTCGGCTACGTTTACCGTGAAGGCTAAGCTTCCCTTTCCAATTGGGTCATCATATCAAATGGTTCATCCAGGTGGGATTCCTCAGGTTTGGAATCGAATCACATTCTTGGAGAGCAATTGATTTAGCTTCCTCAATTGCCGAATCATTCGGCGAAATTCCCCGGGGGCTATTTTGGTTGGTTTCGATGCGCGGGCTAACCGCCACCAGGTTTGCACTTGCGGGGCCCATTTCCACCGGTTCCAGGAATTTGCAAGCAATTGTGGCAGAGGGGCCTCGTCCTCCCAAGAAATTCCGTGTCCCGTAAACCATTCTCGGAGCAATTGCCGGGTCTCTTGGCCAAGATTTCTTTGCCGGCCAAGGGCTTGAAAACGCTCCCGAAATATCGGTTCCACTTCAATTTTGGCATTACCGCCCAGCATGGCCAGGGCTTGTTTTTGGTTTCGATCCAACCGGCTTCTCCAGAATTTTCGCAAGCCCCAAAGCAAAAGCAGCACCGACATGGAGATCACCAATCCTTGCAGAACCAGCCGTTCCAAGCGTCTTTCTCCGACGGCTCGAAATAACAACTGATTGAAGACATCATTCTTTTGCAATCTATCCAAGCCCATGTTGATGACTTCCACCGTAGGCTTTGGGACCTTTACCGGAGGCAGTGGTGTCAGGGGAACATCGAAGGATTGGTGGATTTTTCCTTCTTCCACGAAAAGGACTTTGCTTCTTCTTTGGCCGTCTTCCCGTTCGGTCAGCCAATTCAAACAATTGTAAGCGAAATAGGCATTGTCGGTTTCCCGCCATTGAGCCATCATGCCATTTAGGAAAACTCCGTACCCTCCCATCACTACAATGCGTTCTTTACTGTCGGCCCCCGAGCCGAAAATGTAGCCGTACTGATTGGGTTTTCCAAAAACCATTAGCCGGCGGATATTCAGTGCGTTGTCTCGCTGGTCCAACGGTCCGTTTACAACCCCGCCGACTCGGATTGAGCCCGGGTTAAAACCGGCGAGTAGTAACAAATCGCTTCGATAGCTTCTGACGAATGTAGGACGATTGGTTGCCAAACCTTTGGATAACGCGGAAAAGATTGGATGCTTCGTGCCGATGTAGGAGGTTATCATGGGACAGTCGGCAATGTTGCGATAACCGAACTCCTTTATTCCTTTCACTTTTGCCGAGGGGATTTTTAGCCTGAATGGTCTTAATACACTCTTATCCCAACGGTTGGATGCCAGTAAAACCGCCCCACCTTGAGAGCAAAATTTCCGGATCCCACCTTGGGGAAAAATCCAATCCGCAGCAGAAAGATCACCGAAAACAATCACCACACAATCTTTGGGTTCGTAGACCGTTTGAAATAATCTCTCCGTTTTGATGGGAACCAATTGCATTCGGTCCATTAGGTTTCGAAAAGCTTCGGTGCCTTGAAAAGAAACTTTAAGGGTACCATTTTCCTGGCTCAATCCGCTGGTGGGAATTAGGAGGATGAGGAGGACAACCAAGGCCCTCCACCGATGGGTAGTGGATGGGATTCGGCGTAGATTCATGCAGCAGTTCCGGCGACCAATTGGTGTAGATATTTTCCCGCAGACCGAACTTCATCGAATGAAAGCGGTTCTCCGACAGGAGAATAGCGAGCTTTTTCGTAAAGATCAGCCAACTTCCTCAGCCTGTTTTCTTCCTGTGCAGGCAATTCCAGAAGATACTGGCGAACGATGGTGCGATGGTTCCAATTGTTCGCATCTTGGCCCAACAAGTACTGGGCAGCCTCTTCAAAGGCGAGGACTAGTTCCTGCCGGGTGCGCAGGTTGAGAAAATTGGCAGTGATCTGGGATTTTGTGAGGGAAGCCTTCTTCTCGGATGTTAGAAAATTCGGGCGGCCAAAAAACCGCCATAAAAGGAGGCCGACAATGAGGAGGAAAAAGCAAGCAACGATTGTGGTTTGCGAAACCGGAGAACCCCTTGGTAATTCCAAAGTGGGAAATCTACCCGGTCGTCCAGAGTTTCGTGGCGGCGAAAAACGAAATTTCGGCAGTTTGGGGAAAGGCAAATCGCCGGCAGTCCATTCCGGCTGAAATTCCGGCAATTCCCATTCGGGAAGGTCCACTTCCGGTATGTTATCGAAGCCGGGAAAGAACTCAGGATTCCACCCGGCATTATCATTCATCATCAGATTCCCTAATTCCTGCATCGTTTGTTGGAACTCCGGCATGTCCGCCAACATATCGCCGAGTTCGGATTCATTGATTCCCTCCACCATGTTTTGGATCATTTCATCAAAATAATCCTCCGGAACTTCTACCTCGGTTTGATCATGCTCCGGCTTGGAAGGTTCGGGAGGCGGAGTTGGCGGCACGTTCCCTTTTTTGGGTGGAGGAGAAATGCGGGGGTTTTCAGGGGGAGTAATCGTTTGGGGGGGATTTAATTTTTTCTTGTTCAGCAGGGTGGATTGTATTTCCCGGAGCTTGGAGCCGGCTCGTTCTCTTGCTTTGGGCGAGAGCTTTAATTCACCTCGCTTTGCTTGTTCCAGGATATCTCTAAAAAGTCCTCGAATCAGGGGGTTGTCCGCGTTTCGTTTCAAGAAGGTGTCGAGATCAATATCGAAATCCCCTTTTTCAAGTCCCTCAATTAGCTTCTTCTTAAAGTCTTTCCGGCTGGAGGCTTGGTCAAAAAAATCCAACAGGAAATCTTTTAGGTCTCCTTCAATGGGAAATTCTGTGAATTCTGGGCGTTGATTTTCCTGGGATTGAGCTGCGATGGGTGAACAGATGATCCAAGCCCACAGGAAGGGAATGATGATCCAGGAGGGTAAAACTTTGCGTTTCAAGTGATCTCCAGGAAATGGCAGGGAAAGTTTTCCTATTCACCCGGTAATAAAAATCTTACGCTTCCGTGGAAATCATTGCAAGGAGGGGGGTGAGTTTGAAACAAAACCGGAAAAGAGGGGGGAGATTAAATATGGTTTCGGACTGCCATGGGCATCCCACTGGAGGCAGGGTTTGTTATCAACCAACTGGTCTGAAGCATGCCT
>CAZPPD010000708.1:0-3644 GCA_964588185.1 uncultured Alcaligenaceae bacterium
TCTAAGCCATTGGTCGGGGGTTCGAATCCCTCCAGCCCTGTTTTCCCATCCCTGGCTTGGGCTTGTTTCGACAACTCATATAAAGCCCAAAACTACCTCGAATGAGGCATTTCCGAAATCCAGTTCTACAAAGCCGATGATTATTGACTCCCATCAACACTTGGGCCGGTCCATGTTTTCCGGGGTTGAAACCAGGGAATCGGACTTACTTCTAGCCATGAAACAACATCAAGTCGATGTGGCACTGGTTATGCCGCAGCCGATCTTGGAGGACATTCGCAAGGTTCACGACAGAATCGCTGGGGCCGCGGCTGGTAATCCCGGCAAGCTGTTTGGCATGGCCAGCATCAATCCGTGGTGGCCGGACAGCGATTATGCTGCCGAAGCGACCCGTTGTGTTCGCAGCTTGGGTTTTGTTGCCATAAAGCTGCATCCTTTGGGGCATAATATCTCGCCAACTCATCGCGAAGCGGACAAAATCTTCAGCCAAGCCGAGAAATTGAATGTCCCCGTCATTGTCCACACCGGCATTGGCTCTCCCTGGGCATTACCTTCCTTGTGCATCCCACCCGCGCGGCGGCATCCGAATTTGCCGATCATACTTGCTCATGCCGGCTGGGGAGTTTATTGTGCGGAGGCAATTGTCGCGGCAGAAGTGTGTGACAATATCTACCTGGAACCATCCTGGTGCCCGACCTATATGGCAAGGCAGATGATAGATCGCTTTGGTTCCGAGCGCGTGTTGTTCGGCTCCGACCATCTGAGCAACCTTCCGGTAGAGCTGGCGAAGTATCGGTCCATCTGTTCCAGCGAAAAAGAATTGTTGCAAGTGCTGGGCGAAACCGCGCAGAAGGTATTTTCCTTGAAAGTAGGAGAGTAATTCCAAAAATGCCCGCACGTTATTTGCTCATCGCCGGGACTTTTCTCCTGTCCATGCTCCTTTATGTCGACCGGGTGTGCATCTCCATTGCCGAGGGAGAAATTCGCGAACAGCTTGACTTTAATTCTTGGCATATGGGCTTTATCTTTGGTGCCTTTACCCTTGGTTATGCCTTGTTTCAAACACCATCGGGAATTATCGCCGATCGCTTTGGTCCGCGACGGCTGTTAACTGCTGTGGTTTGCTTGTGGTCGTTGTTCACGGCTTTGACGGGTGCAGTTCGGTATTTCATTCCCATGTTGGTGGTTCGATTTCTGTTCGGTGTCGGCGAAGCCGGAGCTTTTCCCGGCATGGCGCGGGCAATCTACACTTGGCTGCCTACTTCCGAGCGAGGGGTGGCTCATGGGATTAACTTTTCCGCCTCGCGGTTGGGAGCCGCCGTGGCCATGCCGGCAGTGGCAATCTTGATTATATACCTTGGGTGGCGGAACACCTTTTTCCTTTTGGGTGGAATTGGCTTCCTGTGGGCAGGAGCATGGTATTGGTGGTTTCGTGATTCTCCGGAAGAGCATGGTTCCGTTTCTCCGGAAGAACGAGCCTTCATTGTACAGCATCGCCAACAGGAATCAGCTGCGGCAAAGGAGCCCGTTCAGCTTGATGCCAAAGTGATGTTTAGCTCCGTAAACATGTGGCTGTTGATGGGACAGTATTTCGCCTCGAACTTTACTTTTTTCTTTTCGCTCTCCTGGTTGATTCCTTTTCTACGCAGTGGAGAAGAAAAGCTGTCGTTAATCGAAGCCGGCTGGTATGCCATGCCGGTTTTCTTGTCCGGGATGGCCGGCAATTGGGTGAGCGGACTCCTGGTCGACGGTATTTATCGCCGGGGCAACTGGCAAAGGTCGCGGCAGCTGCCGGCCATGATTGGCTTTTTGTTGGCGGCTGGCGGAATGGCTGCCACGGCTGCGGTTCCCATTACCCGAGAGAATGCCACTCTGATAATTCTTTGCTTGTCGATAACCGTGTTTGGTGCGGATATGACCTTGAGTCCCTCTTGGTCGTTGTGTGTGGATATCGGCAGAAAAAATTCCGGGGCAGTCTCCGGGACCATGAATATGGCGGGGAACATCGGCTCCTTTGTAACCGCCTTGGCTTACCCGGTTCTATATCTCTGGAGCGGGTCGAGAGCACCTTTCTTTTTGGTTGCCGCTGCTTTGAGTCTAGTCGCAATTGTGGGGTGGAAGTTCATCCGAGCTGATCGGCCCTTGGAGGAATATTAATGACCAAGCTTAAAGGAGTTGGCATCGGAGCGGGTTATTTCAGTCAGTTTCATTACGATGCTTGGAAGCGAATTCCTCAGGTGGAGATCACTGCGGTTTGTGATGTGGAAGGAAGCAAAGCGGAAGACACCGGAAAGAAATATGCCATTCCGCAATCCTACACCGATTTCCGGGAAATGTTTGCCAAGGAGAAACCCGATTTCGTTGATGTTATCACCCCGCCGGAGACTCACTTGGAAATCTGTCAGACGGCGGCGGCAGAACGTAGTATAGCTATTATTTGCCAGAAACCATTGGCCCCAACATTTGAGGAAGCGAAGCAAATTGTGAGTTCCTGTAAGAAGGCGGGAGTTCCTTTCATGGTGCACGAAAACTTTCGCTTCCAACCTTGGCATCGGGAAATCAAACATCTTTTGGCGAACGGGGCTATTGGGGAAAAGCTTCACACATTGACGTTTCGTTCCCGACCCGGCGATGGCTGGGGACAGGATGCATATCTCAATCGCCAGCCTTATTTTCGCAACATGCCCCGGTTACTCATATACGAAACCGGGATTCACTTTATTGACACGTTCCGCTTCCTGGCCGGTGACGTGAAAAGCGTCTTTTGTCATTTGCGGAGACTCAACCCTGTAATCTCCGGGGAAGATTGCGGATTGTTATTCTTCGAGTTTGAAAACGGGGCGGTTGGGATCTGGGATGCCAATCGTTTCAATGAATCCAACAGCGAAGACCCTCGCTACACCTTTGGAGAGTTCTTAGTCGAAGGAATTGGCGGCAGCATTCGTCTTGCCATGGATGGGACGCTGACCATCCAGGAACTTGGTCAGGCAGAACGGCCGCATCCATACAAACATGAACGCAAAGGTTTTGGCGGCGACTGCGTTTTCTACACACAGCAGCATTTCGTGGATTGCCTGGTGAAAAAAAGCCCATTTGAAACAGGGGGAGAGGAATATCTGAAAAATCTCATCATCCAGGAAGCCATGTACAAATCCAACGAGCAAGGGCTACCGATATCTTTGGCCGAATAAACACGCAAATCTCTACCCTCCTATCCCAATCTGCCAAGGCAAAACATTAGTAAACTTTGCAATTCTTGTTTTTTTGTTCGTAACCCTCAGAAAAGTTTAAATTTACGAATTCCAAAAAACCTTAAAGTTCTCCTAAAGATTATCACCGGAATTACCGATAAATTCGGCAGAGGCAAATTCTATCTTGCTTGGCGGGATCATTTCTTCAAAGCGGGCAAGTTAGGCATCGGGGGCCAAATCGCCTCGCAATTGAATTTCTAGGGTGAGGAGTGATCATGATCACCAAGACGCTGACGCTGACCTGTCTGTCGTTGATGTTGGGACAACTTCCCGAAGACATCACGCCGCAAAACCAGCGTAGCTTCAAGTTGCCGATTTCCATCGATCCGGTGAAGCAAAAAGAAATCCGCCAAGTCATCCTCTATGCCTCAACCGATCAAGGGAAATCCTGGC
>CAZPPD010000709.1:0-3642 GCA_964588185.1 uncultured Alcaligenaceae bacterium
GATCCTGGTCTTCATAACCCACTTGAGAGAGAGTGATTGCGGCTCGGGTTTCCCGGTCGTGTTCCTCGACTGCCTCATCGGTAAAAGCAGAAACAAGCACCTGCAGAACCGTTTGATCCGAGGGAAACACGTCGTCCTGGGGAAGGTAGCCAATACGAGCGGTCTTGCGTTGCGTGCGCGTTCCTTCATCCGCCTCTTCCAGTCCAGCGAGCAGCTTGAGCAAAGTGGATTTGCCGCTACCATTGGGACCAATCAGGCCCACTCGTTCCCCTGCACGAAGATCAAATGACAAGTCGCTAAATAATGGACGAGGTCCATAGCGTTTGGTCAGCCCTTGGACTCCTAGTAGAACACTCATTCCTTACACCTGTTTTCGAGAAAGGGCTATACGCCTGCGATCCAAATCTACGTCCAACACTTTAACTCGCAGAACATCACCAACAGAAACCACATCGCTGGGATCTTCCACGAAGCGGTTATCCAGCTCGGAGATGTGGATCAATCCATCCTGGTGAACACCCACGTCCACAAAAGCTCCAAAGCGCGTGACGTTGGTAACCACTCCCTCCAAGATCAATCCCTTGGTGAGGTCTTCCAGTTCATTGATTCCTTCGGCAAAGGTGGCAACTTGAAACTCACTCCTGGGATCACGCCCCGGTTTTGCCAGTTCGGCAAGGATGTCTTGCACCGTCGGCAATCCTACCTGGCCGTCCACAAATTCATTGGCTTTGAGTCTGCTCGCCAACCCTGCATTACCTACCAGATCCTTTGCAGGCACCTGCAATCGTTTTGCCATCTTTTCGACTACGTAGTAGCTTTCAGGATGAACCGCAGAATTGTCCAGCGGCTCAGCTCCATTGCGAATCCGTAAGAATCCCGCTGCTTGCTCGAACGCCTTTTGGCCGAGCTTCGGTACTTGGAGTAGCTCTTTGCGGCGTTCAAACCGTCCATTGAAATCCCGGTACTCCACAATTCGTTCTGCCAGCTTAGGCCCAATACCTGCTACAAAGGATAATAGCGGAGCACTTGCCATGTTCACATCAACGCCTACGGAATTAACGCAAGACTCCACCTCCCGGTCCAGGCACTTGCGCAGCAGGGTCTGATTTACATCATGCTGATACTGGCCAACGCCAATTGATTTGGGATCAATCTTCACCAGTTCGGCAAGCGGGTCTTGCAATCGGTGGGCAATGCTAATGGCACCGCGTACGGTTACATCCAAGTCCGGATATTCACGGGCGGCAATTTCGCTGGCCGAATAGATGGAAGCTCCGGACTCACTGACTACCACCTTGGTAACTTTCTGATCTATTTGATTGAGCACCGCGGTTACAAAAAGGTCCGTTTCGCGAGAAGCAGTCCCATTCCCGATCGCAATCAATTTCACCTCATACTTGGCAATCAGGTTCTTAAGACTCTCGGCGGCGCCATCGACATCATTTTGTGGGGCTGTAGGATAGATGGTGGTATTGGCGACGAACTTTCCCGTCTCATCGACAATGGCGACCTTACAGCCGGTGCGAAAGCCGGGATCAATACCCATTGTTACCTGAGGACCTGCAGGAGGAGCCAGCAACAACTCGCGGAGATTCTTGGCAAACACGGCAACTGCTTCTTCATCCGCGGATTCCTTGAGCTGTTGCAGGACCGCCGACTCTGTTGCCGGCAGTAAGAGTCGGGTGTAACAATCCTCAACCGTTCGTAGCAAGTCCTCATAAAACTCAAACTGCCTGTTTCTAACCAGCTTCCTTTTCAGTTCCTCCAAGACCACCTCGTCCTTAAGTTCCAGACCGATTCGCAACACGCCTTCTGCTTCGCCGCGTTTCATGGCCAACAACCGATGCGAGGGTATGCGTCCAACTGGTTCGGAATAATCAAAATACATCTCAAACTTGCTGGCCGGATCCTTTTTGCCGCGCTTAACTTGGGAGACGATCCTTCCTCGCTGAGCCTCCTCCAAGAGCCAACTTCGAGTAGGAACATCTTCCGACCATTGTTCCGCTACTATGTCACAAGCTCCTTGCAAGACTGCTTCTTCATCTGGAAGCTCAGTGTCCGGAGATACATAATGCCGAAGAACCTCATGGCGAGATTGTTTCAAAGGTTTTTGCTGTAGAAGGAGGTCCGCCAAGGGTTGTAAACCTTGCTCACGAGCCACCGTTGCCCGCGTTCGCCGCTTGGGTTTAAAAGGCAAATACAAATCTTCCAATGTCTTCTTGTCCTGACACTGCAAGATTTGCTGTTGCAGCTCCGGAGTTAGTTTTTCCTGCTCGTTGATTGAATTGAGGATTGTCTTCTTACGCTGGGCCAACTCGCGTGACTTTTGCAAGGCATCCTCAATGCCCCGGAGTACAATCTCATCCAATCCTTGTGTCTTTTCCTTACGATAGCGAGCGATAAACGGGATGGTGTTATCCGCTTCCAACAACTCAACCGCCGCCAGAACTTGTGGTTGCCCCAACCCCATATTCTCGGCAATTTGACCGACTGTTTCCTCCAAATCAAAACAGTCAAAGGGATTGTCTTCCAAAGTTTCTCTCCTTTTCGACCATTCTTTCCTTCTGCACTATCATATAAATTGACATCGGTGGATTACATGGTGGAAGACTCATTTTCTTGGAGAGTGGGTTTATCCCCTCTCAATAAAGAGGATCGAATATAATAGCAGCATAATTTGAAATATGGGACTGATACCAATTTCTTGGCGGCAAAGAGCTAAATGATTACAAGAGTTTTCGAAGATCAACGAAAGGCGAAGAAAGCGATAGCAGCTTTGGAACAAGCCGGTTTCCAGGAGCATGAAATCCATATGGACATCCAAAAACAGGAAATTACTCATGCACCAGGAACCGAAGAGACTATCAAAGCGCAAAACAGAGCCGGGAGGAAATGGTTAGGCGGCTTTGTCGGCATCTTTCTCGGCTTGGTGGTCATTCGTCTTCTTCCCGGAGTGGATTTCCGACCTCATATCACGCCGATTCTTATCCTGGTGGGATTTTACTATTCCGGACGTATTGTAGGTAGCTTTTTAGGAAGAAATATGCAGTCCGGTTATCGGGGAGTGGAGGAATACTCGAGTCCTTTCGAACCGGGAAGAATTGTGGTTTCGGTTGATGCCCCGGGGAGAGAGGATGAGGCGACTCAGATCCTCTCCGAGGCAATGCAAACCTTCAAACGTACGCTCCGCCAAGAAACCTGACCTCCACTCAAAAAAACACAGACAATCACAGAGAAAATTTCGGAGGCAACATTTCTGGTTGGGCCTTATCGCCCGTGCTTTGGTCTCAGTGCTCCTCAGTGGCAAGTACAATTACTCACTCATTGGTGAGAACCACATACATTGCGTCGGCGGGAAGCCGAATATGGTACACCCGGTCTCATTTTGTTGAAGCTGGATTGGTCCGCCTTTTCGTCCGGCGAGTGTTGCCTGGTGAGCATGTTCGATGAAATTATTGCGGATTGTGATCGTTGCATCCGAGTTGGTTATTTGCCAAGGCGGCCTGCCGGTGTTGACAATTTCCTCGCCCGTGATTTTGGTCCCTCTGAAGTCGATCTCCACTTGTTTGGATTTCCAGTTGGTCAAACGGGCTGTGGTTCCTATTTGGATTAGGATTCGGCTTGTATCGCGCATAGATTTGC